>JBNLCD010000393.1:0-5646 GCA_050303635.1 Anaerolineae bacterium | reverse complement strand
CTGGGAACATGCTGGCTTTCAAGTCAAAGTCGAAGATACGATTGGCGCTGGTGATGGCTTTATGGCCGGCGTGCTAGCGGGAATCGTGCACAATATGACAGATAAATCCTTTCCAGATATATTGCATGCTGAAACCATGTCTCAGATTTTAGCCTTAGGGAATGCGGTAGGTGCTCTAACCGCTAGCCAACGTGGGGGCATCCCCGCATTGCCAATCATGCAAGCTGTTGAAGAATTCTTAGCGAGATAGTAGATAGAGGATAACAACATTTTGGGCAGTGAACTTCAATTCAGACAAGCGACAGTAGATGATGTAGACATTATTTTACAACAACGGTGTGCTATGTTTGAAGATATGCAAGTTAGTACATCCGAAGCGATCGCTGAGATGGCCCAGAAATATCCAGCATGGCTTACGCCTCGACTGGAAACCGGAGAATACAAAGGCTGGTTTGCGTTAAACGAAGGTGTTATCTGTGCTGGCGTGGGTGTATGGTTTCGGCAATGGCAACCGAGTGTCAGTGGTACTGATGAAGATTATGCCTATTTACTCAATGTCTACACTGAGAAGCATTATCGAAAACAAGGTATCGCGCGTAAATTGGTGCAATATTCGCTAGAAGTGTGCCGCACACAGGGCATCAAAACTTTTAAACTTCATGCGAGTAACGCCGGGCGACCCCTTTATGAAAGTTTAGGCTTTAAACAAACAAATGAGATGATACTCAATCTTAAGTAAAATTTTGAGCTAGAAACGATTAGGCTCCTCGAAATTGAGGAGCCTTTTTTGTACTTGTACTCTATTCAAGATCAACTAACAAGGCATCTGTCGTTGTTTCAGGTTCCCAAATAATTGTTGCACTATGGAAAGCCTGCCATGCAAACCAAAAATGCGTCACAGCATTGACGGGACGCAATTGTGTGCCAGCGAGTTCGCCATCCGTCGCCATCCCGAAAATATTCCATGTGCTTCCGGTCGTGGTATCTTTGATAGTGGTCCCCTCTGCTATAAATTCAAGAATTGTGCCATCTTCCAGCGTTGGGTCGAATAATGTCGTGGCTCCAATTTCACGGGATGTATTGATATTGGCACCATCGAGGGCCGACACAGCACCGGGTTGCCAGAAAGCGACACGCGGTTCGCCCCCCACAACATCATTCACAACAATAATTTCTTCTAAAATAGCGAAAGGATACGCAGTATATATTTCGGTGCCATCTGCCAATCGATGCCGATAACCTAAAACACGCTCAGTCGGTTCGAGGCGTTCATCAATATAGCCATCAAATAAAAATGGTGAATCGTTGGTATCATAGCCCACATAAGGATTACGGTCGGCTGAACTACCATCGGCAGAGAGCACTTGGCCAGCGGGATATTGTTCCTTAAATTGCGCATAACTGGTCATACTGGACGAAACAAAGTTCAATTGGGCTCCGGCATAATCGCCTACCAAACCTTCACCGGTGGATTGTTGCCACCAACTCTCGGTCTCATGGTCCCACATCACTAGATCACTAAACCGCAGGAAGCCGCTGACACCAAAATGAAGTTCTTGACCATCGACGCGGCGATCAAACACAACTCCGGTGTTACAAAGTGGACAAAATGTAACAGCTACAGGGATGCCGCCCACGACTGTATTCACAATTTCATGACGGGTCATTAATCCTAGCGGATAGGCACGGGCATCCCCTTCAATTTTTAAGGCAATAACGGGATGTTGATCAACCAGCCACGTATCGGCTTTGGCAATCGTCTCATAACTTACTATGTAACTTGGTGAACTGCCCCCTAAATGGGGAATATCTTCAGGATAGGTATAGTCAGCCGGGTAATAGGGTGGGATACCGTCGCGCCCCACACCACCGGAGAGAAAACCGTTGCCAGATTGATAGATATAACTGCAAAAATCAGTATTTGGCCAAGCAGATAGTAAACTTGGACTCACACCAAAGTCATCACCATCTTCGCAATCAAGTTGATGATTTGGGCTGGCTGAAGCCAAGTGGGCAACAATCGGCACGAGAACACCAACGACCACGAACGCAACCGCCCAACGTTTTAAAATTTTCATGTAAATTTCCCTCACACACAAATTGAACTAATCGCTACATAGTCGGAACTTTGCGGACAAAACTTACAAGATTTTAGGTTTTTCTCAAGTTTGTCTAATAATTTAAACTTGCCTGACAAAACTTGACACTTCAGACTTCCGTTGTTTTAATCAGAGAAGATGTCCAACTTATTTTTTACATCAACTGATTTCCCCCACAGTTGAGAAAATGTTGCAGGCTGACTTGCCAAACTGGCATAGTCAACCATTTTAAGGATATTTTATGGAAGCATTAGAATCGATTTTAACCCCCTATGCGGGCCGCAAACGCGATGCGCTTCTCCCCGTTCTTTGGGAAATCCAAACCCAATTTGGTCATATTAGTGCCGAGATGGTACACGAAATCTCTCACATACTGCGCGTTCCCGCGACAGAAATTTATGGCGTGATTGAATTTTATTCTCTGTTTCACACCGAGCCCACGGGTGAGCGGGTTATTCGCGTTTGTACCGACCCATCGTGTGGACTGGCTAAGGCCGATGCTGTTATTGAGAGTTTATGTAAACATATCGGCACCCATCCCAACGAAATCAGCACCGATGGTAAATTCCAAATAGAACACACCACCTGTTTAGGCTTATGTGAACATGCACCCACCGCTTTAATTAGTGATCGTGGCCAAGGAGATTTTGCAGTGGGGAATATCCGTGACCCGCTCAGTTTGCTTGATATGATAAGTGGCAATGATTATGGTGTGGTGATAGAGAGTGATCTGAATATTTTATTGGCGGAGGAACCCCGCACGGCTAACTATCAACAACTCGGCCATGCGTTGCAAAATCTCGCCCCAGAAGTTGTCATTCAGACCGTGCAAGATGCTGGGCTGATTGGGCGTGGCGGCGCGGCTTTCCCGACTGGCTTGAAGTGGAAATTTACGCGCGGTGCGGAAGGTTCGCCTAAATATGTGGTGGCCAATGCCGATGAAAGTGAACCGGGTACCTTTAAAGACCGCGTGTTAATGGAAACCCACGCCCACTTATTGCTTGAAGGCATGGCGCTTTGTGCCTATGCGATCGGGGCTGAAAAAGGCTATATTTTCGTTCGTGGCGAATATCCTTATGCCCAAGCCCAACTCCAACACGCCATTGACAAAGCCATGCAAGCAGGGTGGCTGGGCGAAAATATTCAAGAGAGCGGCTTTAATTTTGAAATTGAAATCCGACGCGGAGCCGGCGCTTATATTTGTGGCGAAGAAACGGCTCTGTTTGAAGCGATTGAAGGCAAACGGGGCTTTCCGCGGATTAAGCCACCATATCCGACCACGCATGGCTTGTTCAATCAACCGACTGTCGTCAATAACGTGGAAACTTTATGTGCGGTGCCACATATTATTGCGAATGGGGCCGATTGGTTTAAGCATTTAGGTACAGAAAAAAGTACAGGACCTAAGCTGATTTCGGTGAGTGGCCATGTCAATCGCCCTGGAGTTTTCGAAATCGAACCGGGTATCACTCTGCGCGACGTTTTGGAACGACACTGTCAAGGTGTGCAAGGCGATTTACAAGCTGTGTTAATGGGTGGGGCCGCCGGAACATTCCTCACACCGGATGATATCGATGTCAAGCTGACCTTTGAAGATCTACGGAATATTGGGAGCACATTTGGCTCTGGCGCAATTATGGTCTTCAATGAAACCGCCGATCTGCATGATGTACTTGTGCGTCTGGCCCGTTTCTTCCAACACGAAAGCTGTGGCAAATGTTTCCCCTGTCAGCTCGGCACCCAACGCCAACTCGAAATTTTAGAAAAAGGCGCATCCAATGGTGATGTAGCCCGTCTGCAAGATATTGGTTGGACGATGACAGAAGCGTCACTATGTGGGCTGGGCCAGACGGCGGGCTCAGCAGTGTTGAGTGCGATTGATAAGTTCCCACATTTATTTGAATAGGGCACTCAGCTTGCAAAAGCCTTTTGTAGAAAACAATTTTTTAGAGGACAGCGTAGATGTCAGTAAAAATTACGATTGATGGACAAGAAATTGAAGTAGCCGAGGGCTCAACCATATTAGAAGCGGCAGATCAAGCCGGGATCGATATTCCAGTGATTTGCTACCATGAAGCGACTACGTCCAATGGGTTATGTCGGGTCTGTGTGGTGGATGTCAATGACGGACGACTTTTACAACCTGCTTGTGTGGCTGAATGCCAGAATGATGCACACATTGAAACCCGCAATGAGCGAGTTGAGCGCAGTCGGCGCACCATCTTGGAAATGTTGAATTCAGCTGTTGATTTGAGTGAAGCCCCCGAAATTCAAGAGATGATGGACGAGTATACGGTTGACCTTAAGCGTTTTGCAGACGGCCAGCGGCGGGATCATCCGTTAATTGATGATAATCCATTTTATATGCGAGATTATAGTCAATGTCTGTTATGTTGGCGCTGTGTTCAAGTCTGTGCGGAGGATGCCCAATATACATTTGCGCTAACGCTCGGCGAACGTGGCTTTAACACACATGTTGCCACGGCATTTGAAATTCCGATGACAGATTCACCATGTGTATTCTGTGGGCAGTGTGTTGGCGTCTGTCCGACGGGTGCGCTTAAACCCAAAGCGGAATGGGGTTTGGAACAAGGCTTATCCCCAGATGAAATCCGGCAAGCAACGCGGCGGGGTAAAAAGCGTAAAAACTAAAGAGACTTGCAAGCTTTTGTAAAAGTTTGACCAAAACTTTTATAGATTTTTCCGAGCGATCTTTTTAAGATTGAATACTGACGAATTTGCTCCCATCTCCGAAATAAACGACAATGAATCTTGTCATACGTTTACAAAGAGAGGGAGCTTTATGGTTCAAGTGTCACAACAAATCACAGAACCAATCGGTGTTACGGTATTTGGTTCGACAATTATTCGTGTTCAACCCGATATAGCCGTTTTAAATTTCGCGGTGACACGCACCAAATCAACTCCGCAAGACGCTTTCAAGTCCTTGCACGAAGGTACGGCAAGTGTACGCCAATATTTAGCCGAGTCCGCCATTCAAGATGTGCAATCCTCGCGCGTACAACTCTCAACGGAGCATGAATATATTGACGGTAAGCATCAATTTGTCGGCTATAAGGCCCGCACTGAGTTTACTGTTCTCCTCAATAAACTTGACCAACTTGAAGCAATTCTCACGGGAATTATTGCGGCAGGCGTCAATAGTTTGGGATCGGTGGATATGCAAACCACTCAACTTAAAGATTATCGTGCTCAATCCAGAGAGCAAGCGATCAGCGCCGCCCGTACTAAAGCGGAACTTTATTGCAAAGCGGCTGACGTAAAATTAGGCAAGGTGTTGCATATCGAGGATGTAAATCCTGATTCATTACGGGGTTACGAAGGGCATAGTTATTCTGAAATGGAATTAGACGAAATGGACACCATCCAAGCCTTTGATCCGGGGAGTATTCCAGTCAAAGCCGCCGTGATGATGTCCTTTGCTATCGAAGCTTAGTTTTTACCATTCGACACGCGGTGAACGGCCAAAAATATTGGTAAACATCTTGTAACCAATCCAGCGGAACGGTTCCAGCGGAATAGGGAC
>JBNLCD010000392.1:0-5662 GCA_050303635.1 Anaerolineae bacterium | reverse complement strand
AAAAATTCGCGGTCTTTGTGTAAACTAACCCAATTCGGGAAATATCCCCCCATATGTTTCAGCAGAAATCTGCTAGAATATCCCCCAGCCGATAGCACGCAATAGCCCTAATTTCTAAGGAGAAGTTCCTTTGAGTTATACAGACTTAGATAAAACCGCCATCAACACAATTCGGTTTTTGGCAGTGGATTCCATTCAAAAAGCCAATTCGGGTCATCCCGGCTTACCAATGGGAGCCGCCCCAATGGCCTATGTCCTCTGGACACGCTTTTTACAGCACAACCCACAGAATCCAAAATGGTTTAATCGTGACCGCTTTGTCCTTTCGGCGGGTCATGGTTCGATGTTACTTTACGCCCTCCTCCATTTAACGGGTTATGATTTGCCCTTAGATGAATTGAAGAATTTCCGTCAATGGGGTAGCCATACTCCCGGCCATCCTGAATATGGTGATACGGTTGGCGTTGAAACGACGACAGGACCTTTGGGTCAAGGTTTTGGCAATGCCATCGGGTTAGCTGTCGCTGAAGCATTCTTAGCGGCCAAATATAACCGCGCAGGTCATAATGTGATTGATCACTATACCTATGCCATTGCGGGTGATGGTGACATTATGGAAGGCGTTGCCCAAGAAGCCGCTTCACTCGCTGGTCACTGGAAATTGGGCAAATTGATTGTGCTCTATGATGATAATGGCATTACCTTAGCCGATAATGCTTCCTTAACCTTCACCGAAAACGTACCCCAACGCTTTGAAGCGTATGGCTGGCACACCATCACGGTTGAAGATGGCAACAATGACTTAGACGGAATCGAAGCCGCCATTTGTACGGCCCAATCCGTAACCGATAAGCCAACATTGATTAGTGTTAAAACCACGATTGGTTATGGTAGCCCGAATAAAGAGGGAACCCATAATGCCCACGGCTCCCCGTTGGGTGAAGATGAAGTCAAACTCAGCAAAGAAAATTTGGGTTGGCCGTTGGAACCCGCATTCTATATTCCGGGTGAAGCGGTCGAAACCTTCCGTGAAGCGCTGGATACGGGTGCCCAAGCTGAAGCAGAGTGGAATGCACAATTTGAAGCATATGCCGCCGCTCATGCTGATTTAGCCGCAGAATTGGAACGCGCCATTAAAGGTGAACTTGTTGCCGACTGGGCGAGCGATCTACCTATTTATGAAGAAAAAGCCAAAGGTCCCGCTACCCGTGCCACATCTGGCGAAGCAATCAATGCCATTGCCCCGTATATTCCAACCTTTATCGGCGGTGATGCTGATCTCTCCAGCAGTACGAAGAGTGTTATCACATCCGATAAATGGTTCGCCATGCCCGATTATAGCCAACGCAATCTTGGTTATGGGGTCCGTGAACATGCGATGGGTAGTATTAACAATGGTTTGGCGCTCCACGGTGGCATCATCAAACCATATACCGCAACTTTCTTTGTCTTCTCAGACTATATGCGCCCGACAATGCGTTTAGCGGCATTAATGGGCATCGAAACCGTCTATATTTTCACCCATGACAGTATTGGTTTAGGTGAAGATGGTCCGACGCACCAACCCGTTGAACATTTAGCGGCGGTGCGCGCCATTCCAAATATGGTCGTCCTCCGGCCAGCCGATGCCAATGAAGTTGTCGGTGCTTGGAAATATGCAATTGAACACGACGGTGGCCCAGTTTCATTAGTCTTTAGCCGCCAAGGAACCCCCATTTTTGGGGCAGATGCGCCGGCGCGCATCGAAGATGTGGCGAAGGGCGCTTATATCTTAGCCGATAGCGACGGTGAACCGGATGTGATCTTGATGGGTTCCGGTACCGAAGTGGCCATTGCGATGGATGCCCAAGCCCAACTCCAAGCTGAAGGTATCCAAGCCCGTGTCGTGAGCGTACCCAGCTTTGAACTATTCCGTGCGCAATCTGCTGAATACAAGAACAGCGTTTTGCCGCCGAATGTTACCGCTCGTGTGGCCATTGAAGCGGGTGTTCGCCTCGGTTGGGATGAATGGTTGCAAGGGGGTCAATTTATTGGCCTCGATCATTTCGGTGCATCAGCGCCTGCCGAAACATTGTATGAGAAATTCGGTCTTACTGCGGATGCTGTGGCCAGCGCGGCCAAAGCACAGTTGTAACCAATTGAATTACAGGTAGAGATTCCGTCATTACCTGATGGCCTTTAATGAACATAAACACGCCTCTCCTATAAATTTCATATAGGAGAGGCGTTCGTATTTGAGGATTGAGCATTAGCTTAGAAGGAACCACTCATATCTGTAATAATGCGGTCAATCTCAGTCCGAAAATATGTAGCAATCTTAGCGCACTCAGCATGATCAACTGGCCCACCTTCATCATCCGTCAAATCGTATGGACTTCCAATGATGAAAATATTCTCATCATTGAATTCATTGGCTGGTCGTGTGAAGTTCATGCTACCAGCTACCACAATATTGTCATCCATGACCATAAGTTTGTGATGTAATTTGCCAAATCCACTTTGTTTACGGGGGATAAATAGCTCAATACCTTGGTTGTGGAGCCAATGGGTCGCCGCCCATTTTTGTCGACCTTGCATTGGGTCAACGACTCCCCGTACTTGAATATTACCAAGTCGTAAAGACAGCATTGCATCATCAATTCCGGATGAGCCGGAGAATGTGAATACAGCAAAGTACAATGCCTTTCGGCATTTGAGCATTTGCTTCATGATCTCCATTTCTGGACTATGATCAGGTGCAAAAAGTATTTGAACAGGAACACCGTCCACATTAACTGTCTTGGGCTTAGATTCAGGAAAATCACTTTGTTTACCAAATATACCTTGGCGAATTTCTTGAAATTCTAACTGATAGAGCCATGCGATGGTGGGGTCATTAAAAATAACGACGTTATTCAAATTATTATGAGTTCCCGTATTTGTAAAATTCGTGGAACCAGTCAAGAGAGCGGAAGTGTTCCATTCTTTTGTTTTGTAACGCCGATCACGTATGATAAATTTTTGATGGAAAATATGATTATGATTGTAATCAGCTTTGATATCGACACCATTTCGTAAAAGTGCCATATGGATATCTCGATTAGTTTTTTGGGTACTCGGACGCCGGAATTCTTCCCACTGGACCTCTAAACGCCGTTCATCTGGCGCATTATCCGCCACGCGATGGGTAGGGGGTTTCTCTGCGAGCACATAATCATGCTCAACAAATACCCGTACTTTCACACCGGCCCAGCGAGCATCAATAATTGCCTGAGCAATGGCTTCTGAATCAATTTCTTGAACAGCAATATCTAACGATTCCTGTGCGCCTTTGATGAACTTGATTATCTCATTCTCCAAATTATGCGGAGCTCCGAGCTCTGTTGGTCCCAGATACACTTCAATTTTTCCGTTTGCAAAGCTAGCCATTTATCACACTCCCTAACAAAAATTAATGAAGTTAAGCATCATTTTTATAAACCCTAATCAACACAAATTATCGCTGGTGATCAATGCGAGGTGAGTAACTTGGCTTGTTGTCCTAGCAAATTGGCTCAGATTGTCCATTGAGCTTTGTAAAAATATACGTTTAAATGCGAGGGTAGGTAAGTATCTGCCCTCGTTGCTTATCTAAATGTTTTGCGAATGTAAAACATTGAAATCCTTAAAAAAAGCTTTCTGTCAACTTACATAAGGAGCTAAAATTCTTGAAGACCATTGGTTTACTCGGCGGCATGAGTTGGGAATCCTCGTTGGAATACTATCGCATCATCAATGAAACTGTGAAAGAGCGTTTAGGTGGTTTACATTCCGCCCAATCGCTAATGTTTTCTTTTGATTTTGCCGAAATCGAAGCGTTGCAAATGGCTGGGCAATGGGATGCGGCCACGCAACGTATGATTGAAGCCGGTCAACAACTCGAACGTGGTGGGGCTGATTTTATTGTTATTTGCACCAACACCATGCACAAAATGGCAAATGCCATGCAAGCCGAACTCAATATTCCGATTTTGCACATTGCGACACCAACCGCTGAAAAAATCAAAGCTCAGAATATCCAAAAAATTGGTTTGCTCGGCACAAAATTCACGATGGAAGAAGACTTCTATAAGAATGTCTTGGTTAAAGAAGGCTTAGAAGTTATTATTCCTGATGCGGAATCAAGAATTGAAGTAAACCGAATAATTTATGAAGAACTGGTTTTGGGAATTTTAAAGGATGATTCAAGACGTACGTATCAAGCCATTATTACCGATTTACAACAAGCTGGGGCTGAAGGTGTCATCTTAGGTTGTACTGAAATTGGCTTGCTTATTCAAGAAAAAGATAGTATCATCCCCACGTTTGATACAACAATATTGCACGCAGTAGCCGCCGTCGACTATGCACTCCAGGATAATTAGATTTTCTTGAAGGTAAGCTAAATAGTTTTATAAGGTAAACCAATGGCTGTAGCAACTCAAGATATTCAATATACACCTTGGCATGGTAGCCAACATCCCACCCTCGAACTTTTACATAAACAATTGGCCAGTGATGGATTACGCCCATTCCGTACCAAGCATATGGGTAATTATCGTTGCGCTGTTCGCACACATGGTTTCTCTAAATCAATTTACTGTGTAGACGGTAAAGTTGAAGTCATGTTACCCGATAGTCGCCGTCGCGTTGTTTTGCGTCCTGGTGATCGTATTGATATCGGTGCAGGTATTCGGCACAGTCTCGCTGTGGGCATGTACGGTGCCACCCTCTTAGAGGGAACTCCCGTACGGGCTCATCGCTAAATGAAATTTGAGTCTTTGTAATCTCTAAAACGCTCTAGCATCAGGGCGTTTTTTGTTTTAATAAAGGTGTTCTTCGGCATTAAATTCGCTGAATAAAATGCTATAATGAGGTTAAGCAAGTGGGCAGATAAAAAACCTCATAATTTAGTTGGAAACAAAGAAGTGGAGTAACAACCAAGCATGACAAACACAAATGGTAATTCACAGGACACCCCGCAAAAAGGCACCGCCACAGTTAAACGTGGTTTAGCCCAAATGCTTAAAGGTGGGGTGATTATGGATGTCGTCAACGCCGAACAAGCGCGCATCGCTGAAGATGCAGGTGCCTCGGCTGTGATGGCATTGGAACGTGTCCCAGCTGATATTCGTGTGCAAGGTGGGGTAGCCCGCATGTCTGATCCCGGCATGATCGAAGATATCATGAAGGCCGTCAGCATTCCAGTCATGGCAAAAGCACGGATTGGCCATTTTGTTGAAGCGCAAATCCTTGAAGCCATTGGCGTTGATTATATTGACGAGAGCGAAGTTCTCACGCCGGCTGATGAAGCCTATCATATTGATAAACATCAATTTAATGTGCCCTTTGTTTGTGGTTGCCGCAACTTGGGTGAAGCCCTCCGTCGGATTGGCGAAGGTGCGGCTATGATTCGGACCAAAGGTGAAGCGGGTACCGGGGATGTCGTTGAAGCTGTGCGTCACGCCCGTTCTGTTTTAGGTGAAATTCGTCGCTTGCAATCCATGCCCAGCGAAGAATGGATGACCTATGCCAAGAATATTGGTGCACCTTACGAACTCGTGCGTGAAGTTGCCGAAACTGGCGAATTGCCCGTCGTAAACTTTGCCGCCGGTGGTATTGCCACCCCCGCGGATGCCGCCCTCATGATGCAAATTGGGGTAGA
>JBNLCD010000391.1:0-5671 GCA_050303635.1 Anaerolineae bacterium | reverse complement strand
CAAATCTCAACGTGACCAGCATTCTGAGTAGGCGTCAGCTCGCTAAAAATGTTATCATGATAGGCCAGAATTTAACCCAAACACACGAATTAGGATAAGCGATGCACGTACTCTATTTACACGGTTTTGCTTCGTCGCCGGGAAACAAAAAAGCAAACTTCTTCCGCCCCTATTTTGAAGAAAAAGGCGCAAGCTATAGCGTGCCGGATTTAAATGTACCGAGTTTTGCCAAGCTCTCATTTACAGCAATTCTGGCCAAAGTTGCCGAGACGATTGCCGCTATTGAAGATGATGATATTTATCTGATTGGGAGTAGTCTGGGGGGCTTAACGACGTTGCATTTTTGTGATCAATATCGGACTAACGAAGCCGCGCGCATCAAGAAAATAGCCTTGCTTGCGCCGGCATTTGATTTCGCTGAAAATCGCAAAAACGATGAGGGTGAACAATGGTATCAAGAATGGCGGGAAGCAGGCGAAGCACCCTTCTTCAATTTTGCGCAAAACAAGGAAGTGGGTGTGCATTTTGCGTTTGTGGATGATGTTCTGCAATATGATAGCTGGCAAGCCAAGGTGGACATTCCCATGTTAATCTATCACGGCCAAAATGATGATGTGGTTGATTATCACCAAAGTGTGCGTTTTGCTGAAAATAATGACCAAGTTACCTTGCATGTCTTAGATTCCGACCATCAACTCCTCGATCAAACGGAACATATTTTACAAGGCATGTTCGAATTCTTTGGACTGTAATGGATGCTGATATAGCCGTTTTGAATGAGTAGGGAGAAGTTAAATGTCTGAACAAGCTAATCTGACCACTATTTTGGACGCAATAGATCAAAACCCAGATGATGTTGATCTCTACAAAGAATTGGGTAGCATTTATCTTAGTTTGGGACAGTTTGAAAAAGCACTATCTACTTATCAGAGTGCCTTTAAACTTGATCCCCAAGATGTATATATCCAGAATAGTATTGGCAATGTGTATCTTCATCTCCAATCATTCGAAGAGGCTATCTCAGCTTTCCAAAAGGCAATTGCACTCGCCCCAGATTTTGCATATCTGCATCATAATTTGGGGAATGTGTATGCTCAATTAGGACGATTTGAAGAAGCGATTGCGGCCAATAAGCAGGCGATTGCATATGATCCTAACTTTGGCCATGCTTTCGCAGTTATTGCGTCGTCAGAAAAGCATTTGGGTCGCCAACCCTCACCCGCAATCATTGCAAAGTGTCGTGAATTGATTCCAGAAAATGATCATTACAATCGAGCTTGTATCGAGAGTGTAGCTGGAAATGTTGACATGGCGTTGCTCCTTTTGAATAAGGTGTCGCCCGGTGCGCTCAAGATGGCTCAAACAGATCCTGATTTCGTCTTTATTAGAGATGATACGCGTTTTCAAGAATTGATTAACCAAAATAACTAGGGGGGATTTAGGACACAGTCAACGATTTCGATTTGCAGAAATGAAAATACGCCTGAGTAAATCGCAAGATTGTCCTCAAAAATTCGGGGTTGAGCCTGAAAAATATTCAAGTTTTTCTTGAAATACCTTTAGCTACACGAAGTTGAAGCACATCTGACTCTGCTGGAAAATGCGGAGACGGTATCTGCCATTTCATAAATTATCTGCCTGTATAGAAATGGCTTCGTTGAGTCTAAGCGCTAAACACGCTTTAAAAATATTGACCGTGAAAGAGAATTTTAAATGATTATTCAACCTAAGAGTAAGTTGGTCATAATTGGCGATTCGGTCACGGACTGCGGTCGCGAACGCCCCGTAGGTGAAATGTTGCATCCGGCTAACCCTACGCTGGGCAATGGCTATGTAAGTCTGGTAGATGCGCTTTTGAAAGCACGTTATCCGACGCATCATATCCGAGTGGTCAATATGGGTGAGGGTGGTAATACGGTGATTGACCTGAAAGAGCGCTGGCAAAGAGACGTGATAGATTTGAAGCCGGATTGGCTCGCCATTTGTATCGGCATTAATGATGTTTGGTGGAAATTTATGCTACCACACATCCAAGAGAAACCTGTCCCCTCGCTAAATATAAGCAAACATTGGATGAATTGGTCACGCTAACTAAACCGATGCTCAAGGGACTTATTTTGATGACACCTTATTATATTGAACCCGATCAGGACGAACCTATACGGGCTATGATGGATGAATACGGGGCGGCAGTAAAACAGATTGCGGCAAAACATCAAGCTCTTTTTGTAGATACACAGGCCGCATTTGATGAGATATTGCCTCACGCTCACTCTTCAGCATATGCATGGGATCGAGTCCATCCTAATCCAGCAGGCCATATGATTCTCGCGCGGGCCTTGCTTCAGACAATTGGTTATCAATGGGAATAAGGTTAGAGAATATTAAATGAACAATAAAAGAGCGCCTCAGGGAGACGCTCTTTTTACCTCGCAAAAGGGAAAGTATGCTTGTTATTTAGTCAGTGGCAGGCACCATGAACCAGAAGGTTGTGCCTTCACCAACTTGACTATTCACCCCAATTTCACCATTGAGGCGTTGAATAATCCGCTGGACAATGGATAGCCCGACACCATAGCCCTCTGCTTCTTGATGATGATTGCGTTCAAACGCATCAAAGAGTTTGCGTTGCGCGCTTTCAGGAATACCGAGGCCGTTGTCTTCAATTTCAAAGCGGACCATTTTACCGACACGTTGACCCCGAATTTTAATCCATGGATTGCTGTTTTCTTTGCCTTTATATTTGACAGCATTGGTGATGAGATTCGCGAATATCTGCTTAAGCCAAATATCATGCCCTAAAACCGACGGCAATTTATTCTCCACGGTGATGTTAACTTTTTCACGTTCAATGAATTGGCTCAGATGCTCCAGAATCAAATCAATAACCGCTTGAGTATTAACTGGTTCAAGTGCAGATGATGAATCACGCAGGGTGGCCATCGTTAAGAGCTGGTCAACCATTTCAACCATGTTTTTGCTGGCATAAATGATGCGTTCGAGGCGCTCGCGTGCTTTAATTGGCAACTCTTCACGATGTTGCATCAAAATCAAGTCGGCATAGGAATGCACCAAATGAATTGGATTCTTTAAATCATGGGCAATCGTGCGATCATAGGCATATAATTCTTGATTGCGTTCTTCGAGAATCTTGGCATATTCCTGTTGCATCCGTTCAGCCGCTTTACGGGCTGTGATATCGCGAATAATACCATTGAAATAGGTTTGGCCATCGTCCGCTTCCCATACAGAGAGGGAGAGCTCGATGGGGAATTCTTCCCCGTTTTTTCGTAATCCCTCAAGCTCGACAATATTGCCAATAGCACGTTCTTCGCCTGTATCTTGATAATGACGCATCCCCTGATTATGCAAGTCACGATATTTTTCGGACATAAGAAGTGTAATGGGTTGGCCAAGTGCTTCATCAGCGGTATAGCCAAAAATTTTTTCAGCGGCATTGTTCCAAAAAATAATCATGCCCCGATTGTTGGCCGAGATAATAGCATCTGGCGTTGATTGGGCCACCGCATAAAAGGGTGTTTTTACTTGTAGATGGGCAGGTGAGGCAGGCATTGCTGTCATCTGAATCGCTCCCGAACTAAAACGTTTTGGTATGTCAACCTGATGATATTAAACCATAAAAAAATATAATCGCACTATATCCCAAATAGGCTATTTTGAAAAATGTAAATCTATCTGTACAAAAATGAAGGTCGCGGCATGCGCGACCCTAGAGTTTTATGAAATTATATAGTTTAACTGAAATTTCCGCGACAGGCCCGACTCAAACGGAGGGAGAGCGTGTCTAAACAGTACTTAGTTCGTATTGTTTCACTAACTGATAGCAAACTTACAATACCTCCAACGAGGTAATGTTATAGTTCTGCAACTGCCGGAATAATTTCGCGCCCAATTATTTCTACCGGGTTAACGGTGTGCACATTAGGGATATTCGTGAAAATCACATGTTGAATACCTAATTTGGCCCATGTTTGGCAATTTTGAATTAATTCGCTCACATTGACTTCGGTCAGAGGAGCCAAGAGTGTGCGTTCAATCTCGTTATAATCCCGCCCAACCTCGCCGCAATGCTGTTGCAGAATAGCTAATTTATGGGCAATGACATCACTGCCGGCCAAAGAGAACAAATTACAAGCATCGGCATATTGTGCCACAAGGCGTAGGGTTTTCTTTTCGCCTGAACCGCCTACGAGAATTGGTGGATGTGGCTTAGTGAGAGGTTGAGGTTGATTGATAGGCTCCGCCAGTTGGTAATGTTTGCCCGCATACGGAGATATATCGTTGGACCACATCTTTTTAGCAATCTGGAGCGTTTCTTCGAGTCTTTCAAACCGTTCTTTACGACTCGAAAATGGCAAACCTAAACCAATTGCTTCCCGCTCATACCATCCAGCACCCACACCTAACCAAGTCCGCCCACCCGACAATACATCGAGACTGGAAACGGTTTTGACTAGAAAACCGGGTGCCCGATAATTGACACTCGTCACCATTGCACCAAGTTTAATCTGTTGAGTGGCGGCGGCTATAAAGCCAAGAGTTGAATAACTCTCCAACATCGGATCGTCGGCCAATCCCCGACCTGCCGCTTCGATCTGAAAAAGATGATCCATCACCCAAATACTTGCAAAGTCGCTTTCGTCGGCTGTTTGGGCAATGTCTTTTAGGGTGGAACCCATCTCTGCAGAGCCATTTGGCCATGTAAATATTGGGATTTGTAGTCCAATTTTCATATTGTGCTCCCTCATAATGCTTTCATCTGGCAGAAGTTGTTTATCAGATGAAAATTCAGGATAAATCTAAATTTCAGCGGCGGGCTTAACCAACACTGACGACATTTCCTGCCGCACCAATACTTGGCCGGGATTACCGCGTTTCGGTTTCATCACGTAACGCCGTTCTGCGACCATGACCTCCACTTTAGCTTCACGGCGATTTTTGCTGTAATAAGCCGCCAGCGATGCCGCTTGTTCAATCACATTTGGTGGAACATCTCGCCCATTGGTTTTGATGATGACGTGCGAGCCACCGACGCCGCGTGCATGGAGCCATAAGTCTTCATTGGAGCCCTTGCCAAAAGTGACATCTTCATTTTGACGGGAATTGCGTCCCACCCAGATCAAAAAGCCTTCAGGTGTAGTGAATTTGAGTGGTGCGGCGCGACCTGTCTTGGGGGTACTCGTTTTTTGGCCCTGCCAATAGCCCATTTTTTGGAGGGTTTCTTGAACTTCAGCGATATCTTGCCAATTTTCGGCAATTTCCAAGTCCGCATCAAGTTGGTCTAAGAAATCGGCATCAACTTGTGTGCGTTTTATCTCCTTGGGAACCTGCGCGCGCGCTTTTTTGGCTTTGTCGTACTTTGCAAAATAATTCTGCGCGTTTTCGAGCGGTGTCATATCTGGATCAAGCTTGATTTTGAGCGGTTCGCCTTCGGGATCATATTGGGCTTCGAACAGAGTTTGCCCCTTTTCAATGGTGTATTGATAGGCCAAGAGCAATTCACCGCTTTGCTTGAGGTGTTCCACTTTGCTGTCATCGACCATTTGCCGTTCAAGACTGCCTAATTTACGGGCGAGACGATTTTTGGCATTATCGAGTTGATCACGCACCGCCACTTTCGCCGCTTCATAAACTGCCGCCCCCGAGAGTT
>JBNLCD010000390.1:0-5688 GCA_050303635.1 Anaerolineae bacterium | reverse complement strand
GGCACGGATGTCACCGGTACTAATCCAAGCTATACAATACCATCGAATGGTAACTATACCGTGACAGTCTCCAATGTCTCATTTATGGACGGTAATTTGGCGGCAGGTTGTACAGCGAGTGGTGGCAGTGGTTCATCCGATACGGTCAATGACGGCCGGCTGGACCCTAATCCAACCGAACCTTTTGCAATTTACTGCAATAATAGTGCCCTGATTATCTATCAAATTGTAGATGGTTCAGGTGTTGAAACCAATCGTGTACCGTTAAGTGAAGTCGGTGCTTTTAGAGTGGGTGAATCTCGCACGTATACTCAAAATACTGTTTTAAACCGTACGGCTTTTGATAGTCTGCAAATTACCATGACCAACGGGTTTAAAATTATCAGCCTGACCGAATGTTTCGCCAGCGCAGGCCAAACATTGCCGCCCGCGCCCGCCGTGATTGAAGTCACTGTCGCTACCTGTGGCGCATGGTGGGATATTCCGGGCGGATCTTATGACCCGAATTGTCCCGATGAAGATGGTGATCTGGTTTACGATAGTATTGATCAATGTCTCGGTGAACCAAGTTATGGCCATATCAGCGGTTGTCCTGATCTTGATTATGACGGTATAGCTGACAAAGATGATCTCTGTTTAGACACACCGTATCCCTTGGATGTTAATGGAAATGGTTGTGATGACCGGGATGGTGATGGTATACCCACCAACTTGGACTCGTGCCCTGGTTCGCCGGGCCTGCCTGCAGATAATGGTTGCCCGCCTGCGACGGACCGCGATGGTGATGGAATTCTGAATATTCAAGATTGGTGTCCGGCTCGAAATGCCGAAGTAGAAGGTGTGCCGGACATCAATGGGTGTCCTGATTATGATCTTGATACCCTAGCTGGTTCGCCACGCGCTACGCCACCCGATTACTGTCCACATGTGGCAGGTACCGTTGAGAATGGCGGTTGCCCACCTGTTCTTGATCTCTTTACGTTTGCGGCAATGACGGGTTCGTATGATGACATCGTCATTGAGGTCGCTGACGCTTTTTGCGTTCAATACAGCTACGGCATTTATGGTGATCGTTATTGTTCACGTTTTTCTAACCAGTAGTCTCAGACGCAACTAAATCTTAATAAAAATCCCTCAGCTATAAATCGTTGAGGGATTTTTCTTTTCCATGATAGTGGAATTATTTCACAACATACCCGTCGATGGTTTCCTCGTAAGGGATATTGTTGCATTTTAGACCATAACGCGTTGTCTCCGTGATGTCTTGGAGCGCTTGCGCAAAAATGCTTTCAATTTCTACTGTATCGCCCGTCCAATCTTCAGGCACTGACCATTCAAGGACAAAACCTTGCGTCAGTGCGGCCTGTCCCCGTCGACCATTCGCGTCAAAATCAAATTGAAAATGTTCCAACATAAAACAGACATCGCTTTCTTCGGGATAGTCTTCTGCCAAATTAGGCGGATATTCCAGAATGATCTCCCATTCATAGGGCGATGTGAAATCATAGGTTTTCATCATCCAATCCATAGCAAAATAGAGATTAATTTCGAGGGCAAAGTCGTAACCAGCGGCTTCGGCCTCATCTTCAAAGTGTTGCATAGGAATAAGTCGTACATAGGGCATAGTTTCGCGCTCAGCGGTGTGATTATACGGCGTAGGTGTCAACGTGATCTCGCTTACCGCCGACATCTGTTCAATCCAACCCTCTGGATAAACCAACGCCAAGCGCATACCATAGCCTTCATAATAAACAGGCAGAAATAGCGTATTCGGCCATTCGTCACTCGCATAATATTGATAACTCTGGGCAAAATTCAGCATGGCCGCATACATGGTCCCGTTGGTTTCCCAGTCACTCGCACTGGCTAGCATGCCGAATATCAAGCCGCCATAGTTGGTGGCGTCATAGGTTGAGGCATAGCGCACATGCGCCACCTCATAATCCTCAGCACCCGGTAAATCTTGCGCAAAATCCTGACCTAACCGGGCTAATAAGAATGCTTCTGGTCCGAGGCCTTCATGGACAGCGGCAAATGTATCTCGATCAATCCAACCGTACATCGGGGAAAAAACAAACATCGGCGGGGTAGCTTCACCAGCAAAATAGGCAGTCAGTATTGTTTCATCAAGTGTTTCTGGGGCCAAAATCCAAACAGGTACTTCATCGGGTGCGTTGACGGGAACGCCTTCAAAATACGCATATTGATACGCAGGTAACCCTTCATCAAACACATCTACACCTTCAAAGGGAACGGTGAATTCACTCAACACCCAATCTTCAGGATGTGCTACCGTGAAGTGCTTATCGGCTAGCCGTGTCCGGCCAGCAGGCAAATCATCTCCGTAAGTGTCACGGTCAAATGCAGTGCGTGTACTACAACCATAATAGGCAAGCGGGTCAACATAGGCCGCTAAATCAACCAAATTATCAACATCAGTTGCAGTCGAGGTAGGCATAAAGATCGGGTCAACTGTCATTTGGGCAGGCGATAATTGTGCATACAACCGGGTAACATACGGATAATTCGCCACGAGTTCATTCAATAACGCATCTTCATTGATGGCTGTGTATTCAGCATCCGTGAGATTAAAACCATAATGCCAACCTTCATTCCCCACCGGATTGATTAACAAATTGGCGCTGGGTTGCGCATATTCTGTGATAAAGACTTGTCCCGCATATTCATCTTGTAAAGCATCCCGTCGCTGACGATATTCTTCATTGGGGTCATAATCATAAAATTCAGGATAATATCCGGTAACTCTAACATTACGAGTATTCTGAAATGTCGCGAAATCAATCGTCCTGAATGTATAGTTCTGCGGTATATATTGGGTATCGCCGAAAATCCAGATAATGACGGGCATATCTTCAACCGCCGCGACCGCCGCTAAACGTATTGGCACCATCGGCTGATCTGCCTCATAAGTCATCCGAATGGGCTGAATATCATCAACCGTGGCATCTTGTTGCAAGCGCATTGCCAGAAAATACATGCCGGCTTGCACATATACATCAATCAGCGGCTCCATATCATCCGTAATCCGATAGTCGTTATCTTTAAGCCAGTTCACCATTTCATGCGGGTCATCACTGCCAATGATGGCGTATTCATATGGACCAACCTCGCCTTCAGTCACACTTGGACCGCCACCGCTACCACCTCGTCCGGCATAAAAATTAGGCATCCGCATGCCGCAATCGAAATCGGGTTCACGTATGCCAACTTGAGTTCGTACATCTAACAAATTGAGCGATGTCGTTTCAGCGACGTCTAGTTCAGGCGGTGAAGGAACCGGTAGGATCCAGCTAAATTCCTCAGCTTCTCCAACATAATTAATGCCAACAATTGTTGTTAATGTACCATCACCATTGACCATAAAAATGATGCGCTCCGCATTTTGATCAATGGCACCTTCCACACTGAACAGGCCCCCACACGCACATGTTCTTGCTTGTTTAGAAAAATTGAGTCCCAAGCCAATGAGCCCCAATAATCCTAAACCCATCAGCATCCTAAAATATCGATGTTTCATAAAACGTACCCCTAAAAATAAGTTTTGTTTGCTTTAATTATAGAATGCTTCCCAATTTGACGTACGCGCACTAAATAAATACCCCTTTATATAAACGAATAGTGACATTTGTCTACCATATGAGAGCTATTCTGTACTTGGCCAATGCTATTCAATTCGTCTTTAATGAAACTATCAATGTAATAGAAAAACTACAAACTTATAAATTTAGAACTAACTTATGCGACATATTACATATATTCAACATAAGTTTTTGAGTCTAATGACAGTCCCTAATTATCATTAATGTGTTTCATCATTTTCGACAGGGAACATTTCACACCAATAAGAATATGGAGATATCTCATGTCAAGCTTAATCGGTTCCCTCTTAACAGCAGTTCCTTGGGACAAAGTAATGAATAATGTTCGTTGGGAGCAGATTTTTCAGGCTGTGCCGATTGATAAACTCCCGAATCTTTTGCCGAGCGCTATTCCAACTGATCAAGTTATTCAATATCTATCCACAAATGTACAACCTGCCGTTATGCCTGTCCTTGGCAAAATGATTGGTTTCTTGGGTAATAATCCAGGTTGGGATAAATTAATTGATGGTGCAGTTGATGGCGCAATAGACCATTTTCTGGATGACCCACTCCAGCAACTTGAGCAAGAGTTCGGTCGACCACTAGTTGAAGAAGCGTTACGCGCCTTACAAGGTATAGCGCGCCTCAAGAAAAAATAACATCATAAATCGACACCGCAAATATATTTTAAAAATAAAAATCCCCCAGCTTATCAGCTGAGGGATTTTTTCATCATTTAGTCAATTTTTAGAATTGATTAGGGTGCATAGGTGTGGATGAAGTCTTGCGCAATGCTTGTATCTGTACGGAATTGATAATCAACACCGATACAAGGGGTGTAACCAAATGAGGTCACAGCAACAATCATATTTGTGTTTCCAGCGAAGATTGGACCGCCAGAGTCACCATAGCAACTCCCACCAGAACCATTACCGCCACCGGGGCTATTGCTGAACTTGGCGCTCATACCACCATTAAAGGTACTGTTAAGTTCAATTAAACTGACACTACCCTTATAACGAGCATAAACGCGGGCATAGAACGGTTGAATATAACCTTGAAGTCCATAACCAACAGCCGTGAATGCCGCATTATGGCCTTTGCCACTCGTATAATCTTCAAGATAGCCCAACGGTGCAATCGTACCATAACCAAGATTGGTAACCGGGGTATTGAGGATGACAACGCCGATGTCATAAGTATAAGGGAATTGGCTGTAGTCATCATATTGCGGGTGAGCAATGGCTGTACCTGAGATCCATTCATTATCAAGCCAATCTTGGAGGCTTGCGTAATCACCACGACCAGCCATGGCATCTTCATCGAAACGGACATAAGTTACATCATTGGCGTTACCGGCTTCTTCGGTACAGTGACCAGCGGTTAGCATAACTGTTGGGCTAATCAAAGTCCCGGTACAGCTATAGTAACCAACACCATTTTGAACAAACAACAGCGTACCAACATATGGGTGTTCACCGTTGTCAGGTTGTCCGAAGGTCACAGCTTCAGACGGGGTTGCTACTAAAATCAATAAAAATGCGGCGACGAAAGCAGTAATTAAAACTTTCTTTAACATTTGAGAGAATCTCCCTTGTTATATTAGTATGGTTTACCTGATAACATCCCAAGACCATCTAAATTTAGCGTTTAATAAGCTTGTGATGCTATCAAATGATTACGATATGGCTATGCTCATACACACCCATAATTTCATTTTATCACGATATTCATAAATGAAAAGTCGTAATTTAAGAGGTATTAGGTATAGTATTATTATGCAGGTGGGTTACTGAAGTATTGATTTCTTTACATTATACTAAAAATGAATTGGGCCGTAGATTAGGTTCTATGAAATAAATTTGACGCAAAAATTTTGATAAAATCAGGTGATGCCAAGATAGGCGGTTTTATCCAAGAAAACAAAAAAGCGGTAACTTGTGTCACCGCCTTTTTTCAAGCTAATTTGGGGTAGGTTGTTTATTCAACCTGAGATACATCTAAATCATAGAGTGCCACTTCATTCGTGATGGGTGCAAAGGCCCCGATCACCAGAGTGCCACCACCCTCCGGCAAATTAACCGTT
>JBNLCD010000389.1:0-5718 GCA_050303635.1 Anaerolineae bacterium | reverse complement strand
AGAATGAATCCGGCTCAATCCACCCTCCCCTGTGTTCGGGGGAGGTGGCCGTAGGCCGGAGGGGGTAGACCTATCATAATCCCCTAAATTTGTCTTCCATTCTAACGAACGCAAACAAATTTGAAATTGGCCGCAATTCCTGTGCAACTTTTTGAAAAATCCCGCGTATAGGGTATTAACAATAAACAAAACGGCATCATACACGAGTTGGAGTGACTTAACCATGACGCAAAATGTGAAAGCTAACAAAAGTTCTGGCATCATTGGGATGTTTATCGGACTAACAGTTCTCTTCTTTGTCCTGTTAGTAGCGCTCTTCCTAGTAACAGCCGCGCTTAAAGTGTTATTCTTCTTCGCACCCTTGCTTGGTTTGGTAACAGCCGCTTATGGTGGCTATCGTTACTGGCAAGCTGACGAAGAATCTGACAAGCTCAAAGCTATGACAATTGTGGCGGTGGGTATGGGGATTGCCTTCCTAGGCGTAATCTTCTAACCATAGCTCTCCCCGCGAAAATCAGTTATCCTTTCGACATCATACATACACGATTGTTGAGAGGATAACTGCTACCATATGGCAAATATATGGTTTGTCTCAGCACCCCTGTTCGGACATCTGGACTGGGGTGGTTTTTTGAAAACTGCCCAAGCCATGCAAGCGCAAGGTCACACCGTGCGCTGGGTCAGCCAAACACCCATTTTACCATTTGTTGAAGAAAAAGGACTAGCCACGTCAGCGATTCCCGCCACGGGCTGGTTATGGCCGCCACCCCCCGCGCCTGATTTAAACACGATTCCTCCGCAAGAAGCCATGTTTTTGCGCTACAAACGCGCGCTCGATACGTGGCTCACCACGGATTTAGTCATTGAAGGCACCGCAGCGCTCTTGGATTTGGCGGATGAAATCGGGGCACCGGATGTTATTGCAACCGACCCATTTTTGACGGCGTCGGCGTTGGCCGCTGAAAAAATGGACGTACCGTTGGCGGTTTGTGGTTGGCCGGCGATGTTACCGTTGGATGAACAAAATCTCTATCCTCTGCAAAACGAACTCGCCCGTGAAAGCCAAAATCGAGTCGCTACCATGCTCGAAACATTCGGCATTACTGGCCGCAATTTTTCAGATGGCGCAACCCCATCCATTCAATCGCCGGATATGCATATCAGCTATTTTAACCGCTATTGGCATCAAGCCGATCCCCATTTCTTACCGCAAACGCATTTTGTCGGTGGAATTGCCAGTGAACCAACAACCCCTACCCCAAATTGGTTCCAACATCTGCCGGAAGATAAACCGCTGGTGTTGATTACGTTGGGGAGTGTATTCACAGGTGATTTGGGATTCTTTGCATGGGCGGCTCAAGGGGCGTATAAGAGCGGTATGCAACCGATTGTGGTAATTGGCTATACGCGCTTAGAACCTGAACAAAAGGCGGAACTCAAGAGTGCGTTGCCACCGGGCACCATTATGTTGAATTGGGTGGATTTTGATCATATTATGCCGCGCCTGAGTGCCATTGTGCATCATGGGGGCATGGGCACCACGCATGCGGCCTTACTCCATGCCGTGCCACAAGTGATTGTCCCGCACGCCGCCGATCAACGTGGCCAAGCGCAACGGGCTTCCCAAGCAAAAATCGGCTTGAATCTCACCGCCCATGATGTTCAAAAAGGGCAATTGCAACCGGCGATTAACGCCATTGCCAAAGATGCCAAAGTCAAAGATACATGTGTCAAAATGGCGGCTAAATTAGCAGAACTTGGCGGACCGGATAAAGCGGCAGAATTAGTGGCTAGTCTAGCGAACTAGCTAGCCACTCCTCATTCCTGAAGCTCAGACGGTAAAACAAATTCAAAATTATTCACAAAGGGTAATAGACCCTTTTGAATATTAAAACGTGCATGGCAAAATCAAAAATTGAAACGGCGAAAGGCTAACTCAATTTTGTATCCCTCAGTCTAAATGCAATCGACCTCTAGCTAACAGTGAGGGATTTTAAAGCACCCTAAAATGTACGTTTCAAGGGAAAGACCAGATAAATGGTCGTGCCCTGATTAACAGTACTTTCAATTTGTAGGTTCCCACCCAAACTCTTCGCGCGTTGTTGCAAATTGAGCAACCCAAAATGACCTGTGTCTTTAACATCATCTGTTTCAAAACCGATACCATCATCGGCAATCATGACATGGATTTTCTTCTCGCTAGCTTGAATCGTCACTTTTACGTACGAAGCTTGCGCATGACGAGCGACATTCGCCAATGATTCGCGTACGATTTGCAAAATTGCATGTCGTTGGCTGTCACTTAAAGTGGGCAGTTCGGATGGCAAGTCTAAAATCACGTCAACCGAAGCAAAATCTTTGAAGTGATCCGCCAAACTGCGTAAGCGTTGTTGCAAGGTGGCCACAGTTTCGCGCGTTGAACGCAGATCATGAATATAGCCGCGAATATCTTCGATAACATGATTCAAGTCATCAAAAACGCTCTGGAACCGTTTATCTTCGTCGCTATTGAGTTCCGTATTACCGCGAATGATTTCGAGCTTCATCCCCACGGCATAGATTAATTGAATAACACCATCATGTAATTCCATCGCAATTCGATCACGCTCACCGTGCAAAGCATTTTTCTGTAATTGACTATGCAAGGTTGCGTTTTCGATAGCAATGGCGGCAAAGGATGCCAACAATTGCAAGACTTTCTCGTCATCTTCCGTAAAGGGCTCACCATCTTTACGGTCACTGAGATATAAATTGCCTAAGCGTTGATGATTGCGTCCTACAACAGGCACACCCAGAAAAGATGTCATCAGCGGGTGATCTTCTGGGAACCCTTGGAAACGGGGATCTTCCCGCATATTTTCCAAACGAATAGGCTCTTCTTCAGCTAAAATTGCACCGAGCAAGCCACGACCATGTGGATGATTGGCGATTTTCTCCACAATATCGGATGGCATGCCAGATGAAACAAATGCACGCATCGAACCATCTTCATTGGGAACGCCTAAGGCAGTAAATTCGGCGCCAATGAGTTCGCGGGCAACATCTGAAATTCGTTGAAGCGTGCGAGGCAAACTAACGCCTGCGACAATTGAAAGAGTCGCTTGCGTCAATTGCTCAGTCCAAACCTGAGGGGGCAGTTGCGATATGTCCATCTAAAATCTTCCTTTTACAAGACCTACTGAGCTTTCGATCTATATGTTACAATCAGCAAGTGAGAAATGCCTACTGACATTGCTCGCTTATTCATTAGCAAATAGTAACGGAAAAGGAACGCCAAACCGTGTCGCATTTACGAATTTTGTTGGTGGACGACCACGCCGTTGTCCGGGCTGGGTTAAAGGCGCTTTTAGAAACAGAAGATGATTTTATTGTTGTTGCGGAAGCCGAAAACGGGGAAGAAGCCATTCACTTTGTCAAGGATTATGAACCTGACATCGTGCTGATGGATATTCGGATGCCCGGTATGATTTCCGGTATTGATGCGTGTGCCGAAATCAACCGCAAGCACGAAGGCATCAAAGTTGTGATGCTAACTTCCTATGCTGAAGATCAACTGGTCAAAGAAGCGATTCAGGCTGGGGCCGTCGGGTATATTTTAAAGCGTGTCGGCAGTGGCCAACTCGTGGAAGATATTCGCAAAGTGGCTTCCGGTGATGCCGTCTTAGACTCCGCTGTGACACGTAACTTGCTCGACGAAGTACGTGAAGCCGCGCATATGAAAGAAGCTTCTGTTTTTGCTGATTTGAGCCAACGTGAATTACAAATTCTGGCCCTGATTGCCGATGGTTTAACCAACAAAGAAATTGCGCAAAAGCTCTATTTAGGCGAAGGTACTGTGCGTAATTATGTTGGGAATATTTTGAGCACATTGCAAGCCTCCAACCGGGCCGAAGCCGCTGTTATGGCGGTGAAGAATCACATTGAACGCTATGTTAACTGGGACGCTGATGAATAGACGCAAATTTTTGCGCCTGCTATTCACCATTGGGGGCGGTTTTCCGTTTTTGCAAAAATATCGCCCCAGTTCTGCGCAAGTCCTAACCCAGTTTATCATTCCTCCCACCGTGCACCATGTCACCGAGACCCGTGCGGTGGTCTATTTTCGGTTGAAAGATTTAACCTCAACGGGTCAATTGATCGTCAAACAAGCAGATGAAGTGGTGCAAACCATTCCGCTTGCGACGGATCTCTTGCGCCAACAGGTGCTTGTTGAAAATTTAGAGCCCGGCACAGCCTATACCTACGAAATTCAAGTTGATGGTGCGGTTCCGCCGACTTATGATGACGATGCCTGGTCACCCTTAAGTTTCCGCACGGCACCATTTGAATTTCCCCTGCGATTTTGTGCCTTGGGCGATAGCGGCTTTGGCGATTCAACCACCGCGCAATTGGCCGAGTCCATTGCCCAACATGATCTCGATTTTTTCTTGCATCTCGGCGATGTGGTCTATTGGATGCACCAATATAACAATGACCACTTTTACAACTACTATCTAAAATACTTCAAGCCTTTTAGTGAGATTGTGCGCCAGATGCCGCATTATCCCACGATGGGGAATCATGATTATGATGGCCCGACCTTCCTCGATGGTTTGCCAACTTATAATTGGATTTTCCCGCCGTTTGATGATGATCAAACTGAAGAAGGTCTACGCTATTGGCATAGCTGGAAATTTAATGATATTCACTTTATCAATCTCAATTCCCAGTTGATTTATGGGCGGGTTGATTTGCGGAATGCGCAAATTGAATGGCTTGATGAACAACTAGCGCGGGATGATTCGTTGTATAAAGTGGTATTTTTCCATATCGCACCATTCCATTCCAGCGATGTTCATCCCGGTGATGGTCGTCCGATTATGGAACAATGGTTGCCCAAATTTGAAGCGAGTAATGTCAAATTGGTGCTGACCGGCCATGCCCATCTATATGAACGTTTAAAGTTGAACGACATCACCTATATTGTGGCAGGGTCCGGTTCTGCGACAAATTATTCACTCGGTCAACAATTATCATACAGCCAAAAAGTCTATAATGGCGCGAGTTATCCCATCATTGAACTGTACGAGGACAAAATCCACATCACGGCCTACGATGTCGAGAATAATCTAATTGATGATGTGGAAATTAAGATTGATGACACGGCCAGCGCTTCATAATCTTGGTGGCTATAGATTATTCAAAAAATGTTGCTAAATGGGCTAGCGCTTCCTCGGGCGTATTATGAACGCTCATTTTAGATTGGGCGCGGGTAAGTTTGACACTCATTTGCGCGATATTCCGCAATATGAGGGAATCCAGACAAAGGGCCATATGCGCCAAGCGTTCATGCGCAATCGGGCCTTGTTTCAGCGCATCTAAAAACCCGTCCGGCAACGCAATACTCAGGCGACGCGCATCAATGAAGATATAAAGAGGATCGCCCTGAGACCAGTCAATCTCTTCTAATAAAATGTCATCAACTTCAAGATTATCGAAGGCTTCAATAATCAGAATTTCTGGCCGATCACCAACGGTAATAGTATGTGCCATTCGTTTGACCCCTATGAATAGTTTAGACTATCGGTATTGTACTGAATTTTTTAGCAAGAAATCAACAACACCAAGCAAGATTTGAGCCAGATAAATCCACATCACGGCCTACGATATCAACGATAATCTAATTGATAATATTGAAATCCAAATAGAATAAGAAAACCACCTCGCGTTGAGGTGGTC
>JBNLCD010000388.1:0-5726 GCA_050303635.1 Anaerolineae bacterium | reverse complement strand
ACTTTTATATAAAGTTTTTTGGTGTTCCCTTTTTTACAAAAAAGGGGACGTCTTTATTCTCTTCTGCTAACCATCATAACTAAATAAATAGAAATTACGGAGCCGACCTTCCCGCGTATCATGCAGAAAGTCCGTGGCCACATAACTCTGACGCAGAACCGGATGCAAAACCTCATCTATATGGGTTTGCCATGCCTGCGCGAGACCTTCATCTTGCTGTTTTAGCGTCATAAAATCAACGGGTATTTCAACCAAAAGCATCGTTTCGTCGGTGATATCCGGCGCCTTTTCAAATGGGACGGGAAAACCCGCCGTATTGACGCTCGTCGGATTGATAATGGGTGTCTGGACGTCCAAATATTGAGACAGTGTCAATAACTTGCGCTGACCATGTAAGCGTTCCTCAACACGATTATGGCCCAGCCACCATTCCGCGACAAATTGTCCGGTCGTAAATTGATAACCCTCTAGTTCATAATCATCTGGAAAATAATAGGGCATATAGGTATTGACCATCGCACCGAGTTTGCGAATGAGCAAATATGCCATCCGGCTGTTTAAAGGTGAAAATGTACTCGTAACCATACGCACGGCTTGGCGCATGGCAATTTCACGCAGGGTCGTCAGGGCGCGGGTGCCTAAGCCTATATTGCGATAATCGGGATGAATGCCGATACGGTCTAGGACAAGGGTTAGGTTTGCCATCGCTGGACGGTTAATATCGTAATTGTAGGTCCCGAAATTAGCGACCAGATAACCAAAGAGTTGACCTTCAGAAAAAATACCGAATAAATGTTGACCGTTGGCTTGATAGGCCAGCAGAGTCGATAGACTATAATGCTGATCATCATCTCCAAAAATCAGCGATTGCAGATTGAGGAGTTCATAAGCATCAGCATGGTTAACAAGTGGACGAATTTCAAATGAATACTCTGTGGACATGGTTTACCTAGGCTAATGGTGAGTAATTAAATTGAACGATTGTTCCTGCATTATAGACGCCTCTGCCAACTCGTCAATAAAATAAATGATGAGTTTTTTGAAATGTGTTTCGCGTGAGATGAGATACGCAAAATCTGGATTGGAGAAAATACCGATATACGCTTATTGATGCGGCGAACCACATCGGGTCTGCCCTACACACGCTCAATCGACCCACTGACAGCCGCGCGAATTTGTTGATAAAAACTGGCTAATCTCAATTGAAGGCTGATTTTTCAGCATCAACTGAATCCGGAATGAACTTGTTCACTGGTAGGGTTGGGCCGATGTGCCCAACTGTTGATAATCAATTCATATTTCACATTAGATATAAACCAAACAACCCTGCGCTTCGAGTTCCAGCATAACCGGGCTTTTGGCTGTAAAGCGATTCCACCGTAAATCGAGCTTTTCTAAGCGGCTCAGATTAATAATCGTTTCCGGCAGTTCCGCTAAATTATTGCCCCGCAAATCCGCATATAGCAGGTTGGTGAGTTCGCCAATTTCAACGGGTAATGCGCTCAATTGATTGTTGCGCAGGTCTAAAATCCGCAGATTGCCTAAATTGCCAATTTCCAGCGGCAAAGTCTTGAGGCGATTATTACGCCCATAAAGTTCGCGTAAATTGCTGAGATTACCCAGCGTATCCGGCAAGGTTTCAAGCTGATTGTTATAGAGGCGTAACTCGATGAGTTGGCCGAGTTGCCCGATGGTTTCAGGCATTTGCGTTAATTGATTATCGGTCATATTGAAATAGCGTAGATTGCTTAATTGACCGATCCATGCCGGACAGGTGGTCAATTGATTGTCACTCGCATAGAAAAATTGCAAGTTCTGAAGATGTTGGAGACTTTCAGGTAAATCCTCCAATTCGCAATGCCCCAAATCGAGAATCACCAGTTCCGTTAAATTGCCGAGTGTTTCTGGTACATGGTGCAAGGGATTGCCATCGAGAAAAAGCTCGCGCAACGCCATTAGATTCCCGATTTCTGTCGGAATTGCCGTGAATTGATTTTCGCCCACCGACAAAAACTCAAGGCCTGTGAGTGTCCATAATTCGGGCGGAAAAGATGATAATTTATTTTCACGCGCCCGTAAACGCGTGAGATGGGCATGCATTTTTTCAGTCGGCCATTCACTGAGATTAGCGTGATCTAGATTGAGTTCGGTTTGGATCATAGCTTGGCTAACCTTAGCGAATCGCACTGATGCCCGTTAAGGCGCGACCGACAATGAGCAAATTCACTTCATTCGTGCCTTCATACGTATAGATGGCTTCGGCGTCCATCATCAAGCGCGCCACATGATTCTCCAGCAAAATGCCGTTGCCACCCAAGATTTCCCGCGCCAACTGCGTGATCTGCCGAGCCTTGCGGGCATGATTATATTTAGCGAGCGACAACATCGGCATTTCAGCTTGACCTTGGGCCATCAAATCGGCTAACTGATAACACGCTATTTTCATCATCGTAATTTCGCTCGCCATGTCGACCAATTTTTGTTGGACCAGTTGGAAACTGGCAATCGGTTTGCCAAATTGCTCACGATTTTTAGCATAATCGAGCGCCATTTCAAAAGCGGCGGTGGCCACACCCGTGGCTTCCCACGCAATGCTATAGCGCCCCATACCCAACATGGCTGACATATCCTGAAATGACCGGACTTTTTCGAGACGATTAGCGGCGGGGACGCGAACATCCTGTAAATCAATATCGGCATTCAGAATCGCGCGCTTGGCAACTTTTCCCGCAATATTTTGAATGGTGACGCCGGGTGTTGCCTGTGGCTCTTCAATCACAAAACCGCCCAAATCACCCTGTTCATCATAGGCCCAGATAATCAGTAAATTAGCGATGCTGGCGTTGCCAATCCAGCGTTTTTGGCCATTGAGAATATAATCATCGCCCGCGCGCACGGCTCGCGTTTTCATACCCGACGCATCCGAACCATGTTCAGGTTCAGTCAGGCCAAAAGCCCCAATCTTGGCGAGCTTGACCATATCCGGCAACCAGCGCGCTTTTTGTTCAGCGGAGCCCAACATGCCGATGGTATTCATGGCGAGGCCGGAATGAACCCCATAAAATGTCCCAATCGAACCGTCACCCTTCGCCAATACATAACGGGCCAAACCCACACTTAACGGGTCGAGACCTGCACAACCATGTTCAGTTAGCGTACCGCCCCAAATGGGTAAATCCGCCATTTTGCGCACAATATCCCACGGAAATTCAGCTTTTTCCCAATAGGGATTGATATGCGGCTTGACTTCGGTTTCGACAAATTCGTACAAGGTGGCTTTGAGTTGACGTTGTTCAGGGGTTAGACGGTCATCAACGCGATAAAAATCAAAATCTGGCAAAGACATGGGAGAATCCTTCACAGCTAAAACTCTGTTAAACGATTTGAATAATTTCAACAGCGTTCTATTCTAACGTGAAATTTGCGTTCAGGATGATGATTCAGATGATCTATTTTTTGCCCGCATTCCCTAAGTCTTCACACGAGTGAGGGCCAAATCATAGACAGCTAGTCAGGACGCTCCCAAGAAAATTGGCGGATAAATGCCGGCATATTCTGGACAGCTTCAATCGTGAGGTCATAATCACCGTCAATACCATCAAACCAGGCCCCGTTTTCTATTTGGTCGGCAATAAGCCAGTTGCAATAAGCAAATAGATAGTCAGGCAAGGGCTCTCCGCTTGACAATTGTCCGGTGCCAAACCAGCTATACAACGCCACATTATAATCGCGATGCAAGGTTTCGCTGATTTCCGGCAAGTTTTCCAAAGTGCGATTGCCGACATACCAACCCCCTTCGCCAACAATCATCACGGGCACAAAACCGATCTCGCGTGCAATGAGGTCAGCATCATACTGAAAACCCTGTACCCCAAAACGATCACCCGTGAATTCAGGTGGACGATTAAGGCCATAGGGATGCGGCACGTAAAACAACCGCTCAAATGGCAAATTAGCTTCTTGGAGCGCGTGCAAGGTATCCACAAACCACTCCTCTTTTAAGAATTGCAGGCCCACATAACCACCCGCTGTATAGACTTGCCACGCCGCCTCAACAACATGTTGCGTATAGAGCGCTTGGTCAATTTCGCGTCCGCCCCATTCCTGCGGGTGACTCGGCTCATTGTAGATTTGGATATACGGCGGCAAACCGATTGAGCGCAAAAATCGAACATCTGCCTGCCAAAATGGATAGGTTTCATAAGGCCGCACAAACGGTCGCCACACCACGGTGATGCCTGCCTCCGCAAAGAGAGGCGCCATCTGTAATAAATGGGTGCGCTCAGTATAGTTGACCAAGACCCACTTCATATTCATTTTTTGGAGGCGGGCGATATTTTCGCGCAGTTCGAGTTCGCTCCGGGTGGGCGATGTTAAGTAATGGAGACAGCGCCCATTATCTTCAGCCGGACGCGGCCACGTCTCAATATACCCTTGATAATCCGTCTGCGGATTTGGGATTTCTGGCACCGGTGTTAAAACAGGATTACGGGCATCAAATTCCATGAGGTGACCGTCCTCAACAACAAACCATGTATCTTGTTGCCACACGAGAATATGTTTTTGGCCGATGAACCATGCATTGCCTGCCGCATCGGTCTCGACATCAATAAAATTGTCTAGAAAATAAGGATGATCAAAGGCGCTGAAGTCAATCTGTTTGCCATCTTCATAAGCGCGTCCGACAAAATTTTTGGCGGCGAAAAAGACCGAGTCGTCTGAACCGGCAATCACAACCTTGCTTTCATTTCCGGAGAAGATGGCTTCAAGTTGGAGGGTTTCCCAACGTTGGCGCTGATAGAACGTCACACGAAAAGGCGTGCTCGCCCAAACGCGTCCCTGCTGGTCGATGGTAAAATCATGAATAATATCGTCCGGCAAAATGCTGTTGAAGCGCGTAAATTGTTGCCAGCGCTGATCATGATACCACCATATGCCCGCGTGGAGCGTGCTGGCCCATAAATCACCATTCGCCTCGATGGTGATATCCGTCAGGGATGAAAATGCGTGCATTTGCGGCGTGAAAATTTCCACAGCACCATCCGTTATCCGAAAAATACCCTCGCCCTTAACTACTTGGCCCGTGACAGGGATGGTGTAAGTATGCGCAATGCCCCACAGCGCATTATCCACAGAAATCAGTTTCGAAATCCAACCAGAGAGCGTAGCAAATTCGGTGAGATTATCATTTTCAAGTTTAAAAATTCGGCCCTCTTGTGTGCCGATCATCAGCGCATCGCTAGCGGTGGCCAACGCTTTAATATGACCATCCACCGCATAGGCTTCGGTTTCGCCAGTTTCAATCGCCAAGCACTTGATGTCGGCGGGGACATAGGCCACACACAATTTGTCCTGCCAGAACAAGCCATCAATGGTTTGCGGCGCATCATGGATTGGGAATAGATCTGGTAGGCTCTCGGTTCCGATGGGGATGGTGGCGAGATAGTCATCCGGTAATGTCGAAATGATGAAAGGATCAACTTGCAGGTGTTGCCAATCTTCAGGGGATGTTAGCGGAATACGGGTGCCCCGTAAAAGCCAATAGATCTGCGGATCGGATTCGCCGCGTACAAATTGGGTAATAGGTTCCGCAAAACGATAATCGGCTAAATTTTCGTCCGGTGTTGTGACCATTTCATGTGGTGTGAAACCCATTGCCAAATACGTATGCCATGAGTCAATGGCGCGTAGCGTTTGATTTTCCATCACGAGATAGACCGTCGAGC
>JBNLCD010000387.1:0-5752 GCA_050303635.1 Anaerolineae bacterium | reverse complement strand
TCCCCGAATTCATTAATGGCCTCTTGGGGAACCGGTCGAAGCATCCACATGGGTGTCATGCTGAAAAAATAACCCGCCGAAAATTGAAGTTCAATCACAACCGTGGCGTCGTCTGGCGCACTAACTTTAGTCGTATCGCCATAAACCAACTCATCAGTAATATCCCCTTCCGGTGCACCATTCACCGTTTGACACCCTGCAATAACCTGTGCGGCAATGGTGCCATAATACCCGCCTAAACGCGGATCACAGGTGCGCTTAATCCCATAGACAAAATCTTGGGCAACCACGGGCCGTAATTCCTCGGCGGTATTGCTCGTCGGGTCATAGCGCATCCACATAACGTCATCCCGGAGCTGAAACGTCCAAACAAGCCCATCTGCACTCGCTTCCCAACTGGTGGCCAATTCCGGCACAATTTGGGAGGTACTAGGGTCGACATCGGTTAAACCATGAAATAGATTTTCAATTGGGTCAATGGAAATCACATCGGAGGCAATGGCTGGGTCCAGCGAGCTAATTTCTGTGTTCGCGGCCAAATCGAGCTCCACCAGATCATCTTGTAAGTATTGGGCCGTTAACGTGACACTGTTATTATCAGCCGCAACAAAATGCGCGGGTCCAACGGTGAACAGTAATGTAACAATTAACGCGATAGGTATTGCACGTACACCAAGTTTAAGCATTTAAAAGTCTCCCTCATTCAAATATTCTCAATAATTAAGACAAGTTGATTAATACTGTCTATCTCATGAATTTAACGAAACCATTGGGGTTTTCGCAAACACGAATTCAAAATGCAGGGCACGCGCCGGTTCCCAGAAGGCTTAGCGTATAAACCTTGGCGGTGAATTTTGACCTATTGGGTTCCAAATCGACAAGAAATTTAGGTTAACAATTTTGGAACAATATTTGGGAACCATCAGCCGCCCTCGAATGAATTCGGGGCTAAAAATCACCACCCTATGAATGGGTTTCAAACCACAGGCCGCGACGAGCGCAGTCCATTTATAGGACGCTGTTTGTTAGCTATGGATTTCAATCCGTAGCGGTTGTGGTCACCTCGTCTACTTAACCTTCCGTAAAAAATGGGGCAGTAACTTGGCTTAAATTGACCAAGCGGTATCACGTGGTCTGCCATATTTTGGGGACATGGATATAAGGCAACAAAAAAACCGCTGGCCTTTGGGCCAGCGGGTGGTATTTCTTTTTTAATGCTGAGTTAGGAGGTTAATTAACCGCGCGCGGCCAACTTGGCTTCCATATCAACATGCAACGTATCCCAGTGAGCACCACTGAAGATACCATCGGAATCAAACGGTCCGGTATACCACGGTTGCCGTAATACATAATCTGCGCTCATGTAAATTGGGGCAATTGGGAATTCACCTTCTGAACCGAAAAATGCCTCGCTTATTTCGAGATACAAAGCATCGCGTTCCATGGGATTAAGGGTTGAGGCCGCCAATTGAATCAAATCATCGACTGATGTGCATGGTCGGTTGAATGCATTGCCGCTTGCACACGCTAAAACATCGCCTACCCAATTGTTGGCGTCGGCATAATCCGGAATCCAGCCCAGTGCAAAGGCATGCGGGCGGTCTTGCGTCGGCGCGTCACGATCTGTCATAGCAATTAACACAGAGAATTCCATTTCTTCGACGGTGAAAAGTTCAGGCGAGCACCCCAAATATTCTTCGGCGGAAGATGCCCAAAATTCAGCCCAGTTACCCGCATCCAAAAACGTATAAATGTTGATATTGGGGAAATTCTCGCAATTTGCATAACCTGCTTCAGCAAATTCCGTTTGAGCATATATAGGGTCAAAGCCAACACCCACTTCATTAATCGGTGGGGCATGGGCCATGCCGGGTGGCGTCAAGTGGATCATTGGCACGCCCCGACCTTGGAGAATTTGCTCGACAAATTCATTACGATCAATGATCGCCGAAAATGCCCGTCGCGTGTGGACATTGCTGAAGGGCTCTTTGTCATAGGCAAACCCAAAGAACAGCACATTTAGGTCAAAAACTTGATAAAGCTGAGTGTTATGGTCGTCGTCATGTAATATATTTTCGAGAGCCGCCGCCGGGATACCTGTGGCATCCAGCTGGGCATCCTGATAAAGAGCAAAGACCGTGCTGTTATCCTCCACAACAATATAATTGATGACATCGACATTCCCGCCGTAATCAAGGTCAGGATTATGCGCATCGTTGCGGACAAATACACGTTGGACCCCGCGCGTATTTTCTTTGATGAAGTAGGGTCCGTTCGTAACAATATTGCCGGGTCGCGTCCAATCATCCCCAAACTCAACGATTGCTTCTTGGGGCATGGGTCTAAGCATCCACATCGGGGTCATACTGAGGAAATACCCCGCCGCAAATTGAAGATGAATCACAACGGTGGTGTCATCCGGCGCACTAACTTTAGTTGTGTCGCCGTAAACTAATTCGTCGGTAATATTAGATTCAGGCGCATAATTGACTTCATCACAACCCGCGACGACTTGCGCGGCAATCATGCCATAATAGCCGCCTAACCGGGGATCACAGGACCGTTGAATACCAAAGACCACATCTTGGGCGACCACGGGTCGTATTGCTTCGGCTGTATTGCTGAGTGGATCGTAACGCATCCACATCACATCATCGCGCAAATGGAACGTCCAAGTTGTGCCGTCTTCATTGGTTTCCCAACTTGTCGCTAATTCCGGCACAATTTGATTGGAAATCGGCTCGACATCGGTGAGGCCGTGGAAGAGATTCTCGCTGGCATTAATGGACAAAACATCTGAAACAAGACTTGGATCCAATGTGCTAATTTCATTGGCACTGGCCAAATCGAGTATAACAAGTTCATTTTCAACATAGGTGGCGGTCAATGTTAGACTTGTGGAATCAGCAGAGGAAAAATAAATCGGCCCCAGTGCAAGACTGAACAATGCACACAGCGCCCCAATACTTACACGATAAAGAAATCGTTTAAACATTTTGGAATCACCCTTTCCTTCTTCAACCAATTTTGACTGAAACGGATTTTGCTCATGGACAACATATATACAGTTCCGCGCCCTTTTAAGCTGGCAAATGCATCTAAGGGAGGCGACTAAATGTGTCCGGTCCGTTTTTTGTCGATTAACTTTAATCGGTCAGGGGCATAGGTGTTTCCAATATGATGAATACGTCTCACTTTTTATAAGTGACCTATTTCTTGTTTGTCATCTAATTATACAAAACTTAAGTCAATAGACGCAACAAAAGAGGCAACAAAAAACCCGCTGACCCAAAGGCCAGCGGGTGGTATTTCTTTTTTAATGCTGAGTTAGAAGGTTAATTAACCGCGAGCGGCCAACTTGGCTTCCATATCAACATTCAAGGTATCCCAGTGAGCGCCACCGTAAAGACCATCGGTGTCGAACGGACCGGTGTACCAGGTTTGACGCAAGGAGTAACCAGCGCGCATGTAGATCGGGGCAATCGGGAATTCACCTTCAGCGCCGAAGAATGCTTCACTAATTTCCAAGTAGAGAGCGTCACGTTCAGCCGGGTCGCTTGAGCGGCCAGCGGCTTCAATCAAGTCATCAACCTCGGTGCATGGGCGGAGGAAGCTGTTGTAGCTATCGCAAGCCAATACGTCGCCAACCCAGTTGTTAGCATCACCGTAGTCGGGGCCCCAGCCAGCGGTCCAAGCGTTTGCACGGTCTTGGGTCGGAGCGTCAGGAGCGGTTACTTGAAGCAAAACGGAGAATTCAAGTGATTCAACGGTAATGAGGTCAGGTGAACAACCAAGGTGTTCTTCTGCGGCAGAAGCCCAGAATTCAGCCCAGTTACCAGCGGTTTGGTAGGTTACCATGCTGATGTTCGGGAAGCCTTCGCAGTTTTCGTAACCAGCTTCAGCCAATTCAGCTTGAGCGTATGCTGGATCGAAGCCAACACCAACTTCGTTGATTGGTGGAGCGTGAGCCATACCAGGAGGTGTGAAGTGGATCATCGGGATACCACGACCTTGGAGGATTTGTTCAACAAATACGTTACGGTCGATGATCGCGGAGAATGCGCGGCGAGCGTGAACGTTGTCGAACGGTTCCTTGTCATGAGCGAAACCGAAGTAGAAGACAGCAAGGTCAAATACTTGGTAGAGTTGATCAGCATATGCTGGATCATTCAAGATGTTTTGGAGTTCAGCACTGGGTACGCCAGCGGCATCCAATTGAGCATCTTGATACAAAGCAAAGATCGTACCGCCATCTTCGATAACGGTGAAGTTGATAACGTCAATGTTACCACCGTAGTCGAGGTCAGCATTGTGGTCGTAGTTGCGTACGAATACACGACGAACACCACGGGTATTTTCTTTTACGAAGTATGGGCCATTGGTTACGATATTACCGGGAGCGGTCCATTCATCACCGAATTCATCGATGGTTTCTTGCGGAACTGGACGGAGCATCCACATTGGGGTCATGCTGAAGAAGTAACCAGCGGCAAATTGAAGTTCAACAACAACGGTGGTGTCGTCAGGAGCGCTAACTTTGGTGGTGTCACCGAATACGAGTTCGTCGGTTACATCACTTTCAGGAGCACCATTAACTTCTTCACAGCCAGCAATAACTTGAGCGGCGATTGTACCATAGTAACCACCCAAGCGGGGATCACAGGCACGTTTCATACCATAAACAAAATCTTGGGCAACAACCGGGCGAATAGCTTCAGCAGTTTCGCTAGCGGGATCATAGTGATACCACATAACGTCATCACGCAAGGTGAAGGTCCAGGTAATACCATCTTCGCTGGTTTCCCATGCGGTAGCCAATTCAGGTGTAACTTGTGCTGAAATTGGATCAACATCGGTCAAACCGTGGAAGAGGTTTTCTACTGGGCCAATTGATACGGAGTCTGAAAGAACAGCCGGATCAAGTGAACTGATTTCAGCGGTTGCGGCGAGATCGAGAACAACAAGATCATCTTGTAAGTATTGGGCTGTCAAAGTAACGCTGTTATTGTCAGCGCTGACGAACCCAGCCGGTACGAGTGAAAGGACCATGGCGGCCACAATCGCTACGACAGGCACAGTGCGAAAAGCTACTTTAAACATTTTGGAAAAGCCCTCCTAGGGTATTCCTAAATAATTTGATTACGATTGAGCACTTCCCGACGGGAATTCTTAAACTGTTGCCAGTTAAGCGTTTAACGTCTCCGATTGCTCTACGGCGACGTATTTCAGCCTAGGTTAATCGTTGAACCATTTCGATAATTTTTTGCCCTTCTACTTAACCAATATATGCAAATACCCGACTAAGTGGTAATTCAACAAACTACCAATAGTCACGCATTCCGGTGATACTGATTAAATAGGGAGTATAGTGAGTGTTGAAAGGAACTGGGTGGAAATAAAATCTGTGTTTCCAAGAAAAACAGATACCTTTCTAAAAATTTCCCTCACATCCATTTACCACAGGAACAGCGCTTCTACTATGGATACTCGCATGTTCGGGATTTAGTTCAAAAATTATCTTAATCTGCTACTAATAATTCAACGCCTTTCATTATAACAAGCACGGGACGGATTGCAAGTCATTTATCGAAAATCTGCCCCATTCTAATAAAAATCAGATAATTAAAAAGCCTGTTCTGGAAACAAAATTGTGAGTTTATAAGAAATTAAATGAGTTTTATGAGAGATTTAAACGGAGAAGGATTTTTAAGAAAATTACGAAAAATGAGAAAAATTTTAAACCTCAATATCA
>JBNLCD010000386.1:0-5769 GCA_050303635.1 Anaerolineae bacterium | reverse complement strand
AAAAGTTACAGTATTTTATCCTTATGAATCCAGATTTTTAGATTTATGTAGATATTAGATTTATGCCAGTGGTTATATACAAAGGGAGCGAACAATGGATAAAGAGAAAAGTATTGGTTCAGGCGTTGCGCTGGGTGTGGCAATCGGGGTGGCGATTGGTGCCGCACTCGGCAATGTAGGTGTTGGGGTGGCGCTCGGCGTGGCACTTGGCGCGGCATTTGGTAGCGCGTTCAACAGCAATGAAGATAACAGCAACGACGATTAAGATATTAAAGCGCAAAACCACGTTGGGTTTTTCCTACCAGTGATTCCAATCATCTGATTTCACGCATGTATCCTCGCCTAAACACATTCAGGTTGCTCATGGTAGGGCGGGGTCGATGTACCTCGCCGTTTATTTCAAGCAGGCGCATCTTTTTTATTTCCCCAAAAATTCCGAATTGACAAAAATTAGTTTTAGGAATAAATTAGACGTCGTTCAAAAATATACGACATATAGGAAGTTTTATGTCTGCCGATTCACCCGAACAAGGCCGCATGGCCCGCAAAAAAGAAAAAATGCGCGCGAAAATTGTCGACACCGCGTTTAGCCTCTTTGCGGAACACGGCTTTAATGACACCACAATGGAGCAAATCGCGGAAGAAGCGGATATTGCTAAAGGCACGCTCTATAACTATTTTCCCGCCAAAGAAGCGATTGTCGGCGCATATATTCAGCGGAATTTTGCGGCCCAACGTGAGGCACGGCTCGAGCAGTTAACCCATTTGCCCGATACGCGGGCGCGGTTGGAATTTGTATTTACGAGTTTGCTTGAAGGGGTGCAACGACAATCAGAAATTTTCGAGAAATTTCTGGTTTATCGGATGCAAAATATGGTTTCGTTTCAACAAGATGAAGCGGAAGCCAGCGGGATGCAAGTTTTGGCAGTGCATATTGTGGAGATGGGGCAACAAGCTGGCGAAATCCGGATAGATATTCCGCAGGGTATGTTGCTTGATCTATTTGAATTTGTCTTTATCAGTGCGGTTAAGCAGTTTTATCTACAGCCGGACACGCTCGCTTTAAAGACAACAATTGAAATGTGTATTGATCTATTTTTGGCAGGGGTACAAGTCAGACCTGCCTAAGGGTAGGAATTGTAGAAAATGGCAAGTCTAAGAAGTCGGTTGTTTCTGTTGATGTTGCGCAACAGTCATCTACTGCGTTTCAAGTTGCGGCGCCAAGCCGTCTTTGATTGGGATTCATCGATTGATGATTTTCGGGCCCAAGTGGGCAAAACATCAGGGTTATTTGGGAAGTTGCCGGAAGGTATTGCGGTTGAACCCGTCCAGATTGACCAGCTTTATGCGGAATGGGTCAAACCGAGTACGCAAACTGGTAATCAGACGATTTTGTACTTTCATGGTGGGGGCTATGTATCAGGGACATGTCAAGCGCACCGCACCCACGTTTCCAAGGTGGTGCAAGCGAGTGGCGTACGGGCGTTAACATTTGAATATCGTTTAGCGCCAGAAAACCCGTATCCGGCGGGGCTCGAAGATGCGCTTCAAGCGTATCGTTGGTTGTTGGCGCAGGATATTGCCGCCGATGATATTATCTTTATGGGCGATTCGGCGGGCGGCGGATTGGCTTTGGCGACGCTATTGGCTGGGCGCGAAGAAAACTTACCGATGCCCAATGCGGCAGTTGCGCTTTCGCCGTGGACTGATTTGGCGTGTACGGGCCAGACTTACACCAGTAATCGCCAGATTGACCCCTTAACACCGGGGGATTCATGGACGGTGTTTAGCAAGTATTATGTGGGCGAGGCTGATCCAAAGAATCCATTGGTTTCACCGCTATATGGTGATTTGACAGGATTGCCGCCCTTGTTACTTTATGTCGGCGATCATGAAGTGTTGTTGGATGATACGTTGCAATTTGCGGAAAAAGCCCAAAAAGCGGGTGTTTCGGTCAATTTGAATGTGGGCGCGCAGATGTTCCATTGTTATCCCATTTGTGCACCGATTTTCCCGGAAGCAACCGAAGCGATGAACGAGATCGGTGCGTATATCCAAAACCAATTAGCTTAGAAATAGCAGAAACCCCTCGGCAATTTTAGCGGAGGGGTTTCATGCAATTAGATTGTGTTTAGACATTAGATTTTATTAAACACTAGATTTGACGGTTAGGAACTTCACAAGCTTCATCAAGATCAATGGTTTCGGCATTCCGCGCGAGCACATAGCTACCACAGGGGTCCAAGGGCTCAACTTCTTTGGCGGGATTGGTATCGACATCACCACAATCTTTTTCTTGCGGTTGCGGCTCTTCGTTGCGGGCGAAAAGCAGGCCACCATCTGCTTCGGCACAAGGATCCGGTGCGTTGAATTCTTCTTCAATCGGCGGTGGTTGCTTTTCTTCAGCATCCGGTTGGTCGTAGTGAGCTGTACTTAAACCAACGTTGAAAGCCAAAACGGAAACGGTGATGAGTACAAATGCGGCTGTTAGAGAAATCGTTTCGCCTAACCAAAATGCCCAATTCTTTTTGTGTAACATGTGAGCTTCTCCTGTTGTCTCTTACGAGTAGTTTATCTACTCGTTTTTTTCATCTGTGCTTAGCTTAGATCACCGACGTTCGGGTGAAATGTTGATAGCGTTCCAATGACGCTCGAAGATTCTTAGTGATAGTTATAAATTTCCGAGAAGTGTCTTTTGAAGCGGTGTTTCAATGGATTGTTACATTATTTTTGGGCGAAATTATCGGCATTTTCGGAAGCAAGTTACAATAAAGATATGGCCAATCAACCACAGGCGAAGGGATCAGCAATGGCTAAATTACCGATACGGGAGATGGTGCTCTACAAACACGGGGTGGGTTATTTTGTGCGAGGCGGTCAATTTGAGGGCGACCATATCACGCTCGAATTTTTGACCGATGATATTAATGATGTGCTCAAAAGTTTGACTGTTTTAGATCGCGCCGGCGGGAAGGTACTGGGCGTCAATTATCAAACTGAACCCTCTATCAATTTCCGCAATGCCAATAGCTCGATTACGCTTTCACCCACGAATAGTCAATTAGATTTAATTCGTGATTTACGGGGTCGGCTGGTCACCTGCACGATTCGGCGCGACGAAGCCATCCTTGAATTAACCGGGCGGATAGTCGGCGTCGAAGCGATGGAAAAAGGTCGCACAAGTCACCGCATGGTGCTCCAAACGGACGCTAACGATATTCACTTTTTTGATCTCGAAGGCTTACTTAATCTCATCATCCATGATGAACAATCTCAACAAGATTTAACATGGTTCCTCGATAAAAGTCTCAATTCCAAGCAACGGCAACGGGTGAATGTACGCTTAACCGAGGGTGTCCACAATTTGACCATGAGCTATGTGGCCCCGAGTCCGACGTGGCGTGTATCCTATCGATTTGTGGCTGAAGCTGATGCGGATAACCCAAGCGGGCGCGGTTTATTACAAGGCTGGGGCGTATTTGACAACAATTTCAACGAAGATTTAGAAGATGTGCAAGTTACATTTGTGGCGGGCCAACCGATTTCATTCGTGTATGATCTTTATTCCGCAACCATTCCCCCGCGTCCCATCGTTGAGGATGAAGCGCGCGTCTTAAGCGACGCCATCGCCTTTGGTTCCGTGACGGCGGGTGCCCCGATAGGGATGGCGACGGGAGCGACTCATTTTGAAGATGCTGAACCACAAGCCAAGGCCGCCGGCGGTTTATTGCGGCGCATTGATGGCGGCAAACGGGCACAGGCCATGCAGGCACCGATGGATGGCACCGACCGAATCCGTACCCAATTGCAAAGTGAACTCAGTCAGCTCAGCACACGTGAAGAGATCAAGCAAAAATCAGAAGTTCTTATGCAGAGACTGCTGGATGAAGAAAGTTTGGTCATGAGTCGGCGTGATCGCAACATGATTCTTGAATCGGTTTTGGCGGATGTTTTGGGCAGTGGCATCCATGATCTCGCGATTGACGATATGGTTGAAGGTACCGAGGTTGAGTCATCGAGTGAACAACGCGGTGAGTTCTTCCAATATTCCGTGAATAATCCAGTTTCGGTGAAGCGCGGCGAATCTAGTTTGATTCCCATTTTAAGTAATGAAGTTAACTATACGAAGGAATTGCTTTATAACCACGCCAAATTGGCAGATCATCCGGTGATTGCGGTGCGCTTTGACAATACAACGGGCCTGACGCTCGAACGGGGACCGATTACGATTGTGGAAAATAGCGATTATAAAGGTGAGGCCATTTTGAGTTTCACCAAGCCCCATGATACCCTTTTTCTGGCGTATGCGGTGGAACTAAATGTCCATGTGGTGCAAAACTGCACGACCTATCACAAAACAGTGGGCCTGAACATCGAGAATGGGTTTATCATTTTGGAAACTTATGAAATTCATCAGTGTATTTATCGCATTGAAAACACACTGGCGCATGCTATTCAGCTAACGCTTGAGGAAAATCTGCCGCCGAATTTTAGTGATTATGAAGCCTTTGATACCGCCGAGCCGGATTTGCTCACCACCAAAGAGCGCCGCTGGTCAGTGCAAATTCCGGCTCAACAAAAATATCGCTTTGTGCGCAAAGATCGCAAGAAAATCGCGCAACGAACCTACGTGCGCAATTTGCAATATAAGCAACTCGAATATTATCTACAAAATCGCTGGCTAGATGAAGCGACATATCACGAGTTAGACGACATACTATCTCGTATCCAGCAGGTGAAACAATTACAGGGTGAGCTGAATACCATCCAGCAAGATCGCGCCAAACTGAATGAATCTCAGCAACAAATTCGGGAGAATTTGGGTTCCTTGCAAGCTACCTCCGAGCAAGAAGCACGCTTGCGTGAACGGATGTTGAATAAATTAGAGGCGACTCAAGATCAACTTGATCAATTGGAAGCCCACGAAGTTGAACGCAATGCTGAAATTGTACATTTGAATGGTGAAATCGAAGCGGCAATTCAAAATTTAGGATAAGTGTGAGCCGCGCAATAAGGCAACCAGATCATCCATAGACTTGAATTGACTTGAACAGAGTCATTATAATGACGCGCAAGAAACCAATTGATTTGTAACCAACAGGGGATTTGGCAGATGGAATATGTAATTGCCACTTTTTATAAATTCGTCCAATTGGATGATTATCGCGATATGCGGGTACCGTTGCTTGATTTTTGTAATTCGCTCGATGCACGCGGGTCCATTTTACTGGCTGAAGAAGGCATTAACGCCACCATTTCAGCGACACGGGAAGCAATGGATACGATTCTCACGCATTTACGCAGTGATGAACGTCTCGCCGATTTGCAACACAAAGAATCATTTGCAGATTTTCATCCGTTCAAACGCATGAAAGTTCGTATCAAGCGCGAAATTGTGCATTTAGGGATGCCCGAAGTCAATCCAAATAATGTTGTGGGTACTTATGTGCCGCCGCAACAATGGAATGAAATTATCCAAGATCCGGACGTCATTCTGGTTGATACGCGGAATGACTATGAATATCATGTCGGTACCTTTAAAGGCGCGATTAATCCAGATATTGAATCGTTTGCGGATTTTCCGGAATATATTGCCGAACATCTGGACCCGACTAAGCACAAAAAAGTTGCCATGTTCTGCACGGGCGGTATTCGCTGTGAAAAAGCGACGTCTTATGCGCTGGAACAAGGCTTTGAGGAAGTTTATCATCTGCAAGGTGGCATTCTCAAATATTTGGAAGAGATTAAGCCGACCGACTCCACCTGGGA
>JBNLCD010000385.1:0-5786 GCA_050303635.1 Anaerolineae bacterium | reverse complement strand
AGAAGCGGTTCGATCTTAACCCACTCCTCCGCAAAAATATCTTCCCAATAGCTCTGTAGAAAATTGATGAGTTTGTGCTGAAGTGCTTCATTATCCGCAAATAATTCAGATGCAAAATCGAGCGATGCCGGAAAATAAGTGGCCAGCCATTCGTTAAACCTAGCCTGCAAATCAACATTATCGCGGATTTCAGTGTAAGTGAGATCAGATTTCTTCTTGATAAAGCGCGCGGGGGTTTCGAGCGGAAAAATTGAATCCAGGAATGGCTTAAAAAATGTCTCGCTATCTAACTGGGCAAGATAGTCGAGTTCGGCGCTAAAAGATTGATAATCCACCACATAAGGCTGGCCTGACCAATCGCTGGCCATGCTGTAATCCCAGAAAATATGAAATAACCGGAGATTAGCTTTCATTTCAGGCGACATCTTTTTCAAAATGCGCACCGCCCATTCGGCATGGAGCGGATGATGTTTGGGATTACTCAGCACATCCAAACTCGTCAAAACTTCATGGAGTACCGAATAGATAATCGTGATTTGTTCGGGATATAACTCTTCGATATAGAGGCGTCTGGGCATCCAATGAACTCTTTAGTTAATAAGTTGATTTGTTGATTCAGTTTAACCTATGCTGAAAATCAAAGTCAATCTGGGGAAAGAGAATTTCATGTTTGCAGATATTATGCTAGCTCACGAATTTTCGGGGACCATCCTTGTCACACAAAATAACGACATCTTGTTTGAATATGCCGCGGGTCTCGCGAATCGTGAAACGCAACAACCCATTCAACTGGATACCATTTTCAATATGGGGTCGATGAACAAAATGTTTACCGCCGTGGCCGTTCTGCAACTGATTGAAGCGGGGCAAGCGACGTGGGATGAACCGATTGCGCATTATCTGGGGGACGAATTCCCTGAAGCGCTGGGTCAGAAAATTACCCCGCATCATCTGGTCACGCATCGCGCTGGCTTACAAAGCTATCTCGCGCATCCCGCATTTGGTGAAGACTCATCGCAATTTATGAGCGCCCAAGCGCTGATGCCGCTGATTGCTGAGGAAGAACTTCTTTTTGAACCGGATACTGACTTTTCATATAGTAATTCAGGGATGCTCGTGGCGGGTCGAATTGTGGAACGACTCAGTGGTCAAGATTTTCCAGATTATGCTCAAATCAATATTTTCAACCCAGCGCAGATGACGCGCACCGGATTCTTTTCACGGCAAAATCCACGGGCCGACATGGCCATTGGCTACGTCCACATGGATGCGGATGGCGAACCTATTTTTGATGAGGATAAACCTGTCGCTGAAATTGTAGCCAATACCCCCTTTGTTTCGACGATTGGCACACCAGCGGGCGGCGCATGTAGCACGGTTGCGGACATGACTAATTTTTGGCGAGCGCTGGCGCAGGGTCAACTCGTCCAAAATCCAGCGGAACTGTGGACAGGTGTGTCATTGCGGCAACCGGATATGTCATATTGTCGCGGCTTTCAAGAATTTCGGAAATATACAAAGCTCGTTTTCGGCCACGGTGGCGGTGGGCCGGGTGTGCACGCGTTTAGCTGTTATATTCCTGAAAATGACGTCTGCTTGGCCATATTTGCCAATATCTATGGCCATACGTTGCAAATCAGATCCCAAATATTAGACGTTCTCACCACCCTATGATAGAAGGCCTCATCAGATCATCAAGCGCATATGAAGTGGTGGCATCCGTTGCTGAGGTCGGCTTATAGACTATGTTTTCAAGAACTTGCATGATGATATCTTCATAACTATCTAGTTCACCACCATAGGTTCTGACAGAAAAACCCAAGAGATTTCCATCAAAATCTACCATCATAAAACGGATGCTTTGACCGCCATAATTAGCATCAATTTGACCACCATCGGAACCATTCACTTCAAATGGCTCGAATTGATCAAAATAAACATCAATGGGCTCGTTATCACCATAAAGTTGGGTATAGAGTTGCAGGGAAAAGATCAGCGACATGCTTAACATGCCAACATTATATTCAACAGAATCAGGCAATCCGTAGATTGTGACATTGCCTTGGGGCCCTTCAAACGAGCCCATTATTATAGCGACTTGACCTTCGTCTAGTTCGACATTGATATTCCCAACTGGCCGATTAACCAGTTGAATACTATTCGTCAGAATGGTTTGCTGATTTTCTTCAATGGAATAAACATACCAATCAGCGGGATATTGGAAGCTGAGGCTCTCATCGTCAGCGGTGTAGGTTTGCCAGTCATCTTGCGCCCAACTCGGCGCAATGATAATTCCTAAAAGTGCAAGAACCAGCAGTAGGCTCAGCCACTTTATCTGCATGTTGATGTCCTTGTCGCAGAAAATTTTGTAGTCAATATTAAGATTATAGCGGCAAAAGATACGCTCCGCTAAATGGGTAATTCCAGACAAAAGCGCGTCATATCATCTGAACTACTGGCCGATAAATTGCCACCGTGTAAACTGGCTAATTGCTGAGCAATCGCCAGCCCTAAGCCACTCCCGCCCTTATCGCGTTGCCGTGAAGCATCCGCCCGCCAAAACGGTTCAAAAAGATGATTGAGTTCTGCGGTGGTCAGAGTCACACCAGAGTTCGCGACCTCTACTTTGACAAGCTTGGACTCAACCTTAAGATGAATCTGAATAAGACCATTTTCCGGGGTATGGCGCAAGGCATTGGTCAGCAAATTCCCCATAATTTGTTGAAGCCGTCCACGATCAGCTTGAATGGTCGGGCACGTTTCAGGGAGCTTCGCCATGAGCTGAATATTCGTATCGAGGGCCAAGGGCTCAAAACTAACCACGAGTTGTTCAATAAATTCGATTAGATTAATCGCTTGTTTTTCGAGCGGCAACTGCCGCACTTCCGCCATCGAGAGGAGATGCAAATCATCAATCAGGCGCTTAAGGTGCAATGTTTGGTCATAAGCCACCGCAATTTGGCGTTTATCATTCGGCACAAGGTCATCGAGCATACCTTCTAAATGGCCGCGCATTACGGTAACGGGCGTGCGAAGTTCATGGGCAATATCGGCGGTCATGCGGCGGCGTTGGTCCTCACTATTTTGCAAAGCGGTGGACATGGTGTTAAAGGCGGTGGCCAATTCCTGAATCTCAGCCGTGCCGTGGACATTCACCTGGGTGCCGCGTTCGCCTTCAGCGAGTTGGTGGGCAACCGATTTCAGGCTGTTAATGGGTCGAATCAATTGCCATGTTAACCCGCTACTCAATACCAGTGCCAGAAAGCCAATGCCTAAACCCAGCCAAACAATGGCGGATGTCATTTCATCTAAGAAATTTTGTTCCGCATCGCCGAGCCGTTGTTGACCCTGCGTTTCCCAGACCAGCCAGCCAATACGCTCACCGTCCAGTTTTAATTCAACCGCCCGATCGAGTACCTCTTGTGACAAAACTTGCCCCAATTGGGTTTCATCGGTAGCGGCTACCACTTCACGGGACATATCCGCAATAAACCATTGCCGACCTTGGCCCCCGCGATTAGCCGGCGGTTCTTCCCCTTCGGGATGACCGGAGGCATTCCCCTGTCCCCGGCCATTCGTCTGTAAAATTGGTTCTGAGCCAACCCATGTTGCATTCGTTTCATAATAAGTTAGCAGGGCGGGTTCCAGATTTGCGGGAATGGTAGCCTGTTCTTGTTGATTAACATAACTACGAAAATTGTCGTTCAAGGTTTCCTTCATGACGAGCGTCATCGCGCCAATTGCGACACTTGTCACCAATAAAAACGCCAGTGATTGCTGAATCCAGAGTTTATTTATCCATTTAGCCATGATTGCGCATCCGGTAGCCTACCCCATACACGGTTTCGATATATTCGGGATTGCGCGTATCCGTTTCAATTTTGGCGCGCAGATTTTTGATATGAACATCAATCGCGCGTTCATAAGCAGCATAGGCTTGATCCTGCACCCGTTCCAATAATTCTAAGCGGGTGAAGACGCGACCGGGGCGGCCCATCAAAACTTGGAGCAAATCGAACTCAATCGGCGTGAGATCAATAAATTCATCACCTTTGGTAAATTGGCGATTATCCGTATCGAGTTCTAAATCACCCACGCGCAAGAGAGTGTTTTGCGGTGCCAAATCACCTTGAATACGGCGTAACATAGCGCGGACTTGGGCCACTAAAACACGTGGACTAAACGGCTTGGCAATATATTCATCTGCGCCGATTTCTAGGCCCATCACTTTATCAATATCATCGACCCGTGCGGTTAAGAAAAAGAGTGGAACATCACTTTCTTGCCGAATGCGCCGCGCCGCTTCTAGACCGTCCATATTGGGCATCATCACATCCAGAATAACCAAATCTGGCTTATCCTGGCGGAATGTATATAGGGCGGCCTCACCGTCCGCAACATCAATCACGGTGTAACCAGCTTCTTCAAGATACGTGCGCAGAGTTTCCCGGATTTGGTGTTCATCATCGGCAATTAATATTTTGTAATTCATGGATAGTTACCTTATACGATCTAATATTCCACTTATTTGCGAAGGCCCCAAAGCCTGCTAAGATAGTGACGAATTCTGATTTAAATTGTAGCTTATACAAGGACAGAACGAATGCGTAAACTCACCTTGATTTTGATGACAGTCCTCCTCATTGCCGTGCCGTTGGTGAACGCGCAAGGTGATCCGGCCCAACCCAGCTTGGAATGGTTAGCTGAACAACAAGCCGAGGACGGGAGCTATTCCGAAATTCCACTCGAAACCGCCATTGTCGCGATGCCGATGGGTTTGCTCGGCGAACCAGATACTGCCGCAATGGACTACTTGAACACTTATGCTAGCGACGCTGAAGAAATTGATTTAACAACATCGTCCTTTATGATTTTAGCCGCCGTCGCTAATGGCGTTGACCCAACCGAACTCGGCGAAGGCAGTGTACTCGAAACCTTTACCGCCCGTCTCCAAGAAGCACGTGGGGCGAATATTGGCGAACTCTGCATCGGTTTATTGGCTATGCACGCCATGGGCCAAGACTTACCGCCGACCGCCCTTCTTGGTTTGGGTTTGTTCCAATTGCCGGATGGGGGCTTCCCTGAAGAATTAGGCAATACCGTTTCCAGTAATGGTATCACCGGCTTGTGCTTACCTGTTTTGGTGCTCGCCAATAATGAAGAAGGCGTGACGAATGCCGTTCAATTCCTGACCGATAACCAAAATGAAGATGGTGGTTGGGGTACGGATGTTGAATTGACCGAAAGCAATAATTTCGCCACCACCTTTGTGCTCATGGGCTTGCATGCCACGGGTGCTGATTTGATGACTGATTGGAGCACAGGTGTTTTCTATTTGCTCGATCAACAAGCAGAAGATGGTTCCTACGAAATGTTTGCTGACGCCGGCGAACCCAGCCCGGGGACAACGGCCCTCTCTGTGATGGTTTTCCGTGGTCTCGATTTGCTCTCCTTCACCGATGATATGGGTGATATGAGTGGTGATGACGGTGACATGGATGGCGATGATACAGGCGACGATGGCGATATGAGCGCTGTTGATGCCCCTGCCGTTGATGAAAATTGGTTGGTTGTGGCCGAAGGATTTGGCATGGATGAACTAGATACCGCCGATGATTTCCTGGTAACTGTGGTTGACCCCTTCACCGATGAAGAACTCTACAGCGGCTGGACACGCGCTACCGATAGCTGGATTTTCGAATAAATTCTAGCGGGAGACATTCCCGACACCACACCTTAAGGGCAGTATCCCCATACTGCCCTGTGAAAATACTCCTCTAATTCTC
>JBNLCD010000384.1:0-5789 GCA_050303635.1 Anaerolineae bacterium | reverse complement strand
CTTCGGCGTGAAGTTATGGCTGAAGTAGGTTTGCTAGACGAAGATTATTGGATGTATGGCGAAGATTTAGATTGGGCATTTCGGGTTAAGCAAGCGGGCTGGAAAATTATGTATAATCCGGCTGTGCATATTTTGCATCTTAAACGGGCGTCGAGTAAAAAGAGTGACCGAGCCCATAAAGCCTTTTATCAAGCTATGTTAAAATTTTATCAGGATCATTATCGAGCAACGACACCCTTCTGGTTACACGGGATAGTAATCGGCGGTTTATTGGTCAAAGGAGGGCGTCCTGTCTGGGATTTGATGCGTCAGGAGAAGGTTAAACACACATGATGCATACGCGCAGTGAAGTTACTATAAAACGCTTGCGGGCATTTCAACAAGTTTTATTGATTGTTATTGATGTTTCGATGTTAATTATTGCATTTGTGTTGGGGTATCGTGCGCGTTCGATTATCCCGATCTTAGAAGTGCCTGAAGATCCACCCCCGCTTAGCCGCTATTATTTGATGATGTTGATTCACACCGTGTCGATTGTGACATTTTTTTATTTTACACGGATGTATCACATGAAGCGGGCTATCAATCGGATTGATGTGGCCTATATCACCGCGCAAAATGTTTCGATGGGTACTTTTATTGCAATTGCGATTGAAACTCTTGCTCTAAAAAATAGTGCTTTTGCCTTAGATTATCCCCGTGGCGTGATTGTTTACGCGTGGATTTTTAGTGTTGTGCTCGTCTTTGTCGGACGCGAAATTCACCGTCAATTTGTGGTTCGTACCCGCAAAGCAGGATTTGGCCGTGACCGGGTTTTGGTTGTCGGCACTGATAGCACCGCGATTAGCATTGCGGAATTGATTCACCGCTCACCACAATTTGGTTATGAAATGATTGGTATGGTGGCGGGTGAAAAACAAGGCGACCCCGATTTTACTGACCGCGATACTGAATTTATTTATTGGGGTGAATACGAAAATCTCCCCGAAATTATTGATAATACGCAAGTTGATGAATTGATCATTGCCTTGCCAGATGCGACACGAAGCGAGCTCTTAAACGTCATTACGCTCTGTCAGCGTGGCACAGTAGAAATCAAAATTTTCCCTGATGTTTTTGCATTCGTGACCACAGGTATTACAGTTGATGCGCTGGGTGGTGTCCCGCTTCTTAATGTGCGCGATATTGCACTCCGTGGTTGGAAACTGAGTTTAAAACGTGGTCTCGATATTGTGGGTTCGACGTTTGGCTTGATTTTCCTCAGTCCATTTTTCATGATCGTGGGCCTCATCATTTATTTAACTGATTTTGGCCCCGTCTTTTTTGCCCAAGAACGGGTAGGGCTGGATGGCAAACCATTCCCCATGATTAAATTCCGCACCATGCGTGTCGATGCGGAAAAATTTGGTACATGGACGGTTGAGAATGATCCACGAATTAGTCGCATCGGACGAGTTCTGCGTAAAACGAACATGGATGAATTACCCAATCTCGTCAATGTGTTTTACGGCCAGATGAGTCTGGTTGGGCCACGTCCTGAACAGGTCAGATATGTGGAAGAATTTAAACACTCCATCCCGCGTTATATGGAACGTCACCGTGAAAAAAGCGGCATGACAGGTTGGGCGCAGGTCAACGGGTTACGAGGTGATACATCTATTCAAGAGCGTCTAAAATTCGACCTCTATTATGTGGAAAATTGGTCTTTGTGGTTTGATATTAAGATCATTTTGCGTACAATAACGCAGACAATTTTCTTCCGTAGTAAAAATGCGTATTAGATATAGAAAAATTTCGGAGCGAGTATGCTGAAACGGGTATTGGTTGGGACAATTTTTAGTCTTTTTATTTTGAGTGCGTGTGATGAACCCGCGACTCAAGTAAGTTATACAATTTTGTCGCCAACCCCGCGCAATACAGTTGAGACTACGCGTGTACCAACTTTTGATGCGAACAACATCAACGATTTACGCCCAACGGCCACCTCCTTACCCGCAACAGATACATCTGAACCACCGACTCCAACCCTTGAGCCAACTGAAGAACCAACATTAGAACTGACCGCCACGGAGGAGGCAGAACTTCCTACCGAAGTGGTTGAGAATACTGTCGAGCCAACTAATGATGAGACCGTGGTTGAAGATACCCCGGCTCCCACTGATTTACCAGCTTCCAACAATGCCGAACTCCGCTCTCGTCAGGAAGATTTGAATATTCTGGTTGAAGTTCGACTTGAAGAAGACTGTTATCTGGCTGATCATGAAATTCCTGCCGAAATTTCCTTACGTAATTTTGGTGATGCGCCAATTTATCTTTACACGCGCGGTCAATTGCTGTTCAGTATCAATAATAGTGTACTTGGTCCTGATTTTCCGCCACCTGAACCGATTTTTAACGACGAGTTTGTCATCCTTAATACCGAAGATCGCTATGTCTGGGAGCTTGAAGATTTAGGCTTATACCTACGCGGGATGGGACCTGAAGCAGGTGTCAATTTTGGCGATACCATCTTTGGTTTGCCAAGCGGTTTCTATTGGCTGACCGTCGCCTATAGCAATGATAAATCCGGCTTGATTGAACAAATTGATGGGACTTATCTTATCCCTGAAGCGGCGTGGCGTGGGATTGCGGTCAGTCGAGAATCCCAATTTCTGGTCGTTGATGATTTGGCCGATTGTTCACCTGAAGAATAGATTTCAAACAAAATTCGTAGGGCCACGGCATGCCATGGCTTCTTTTCTGTATATATTTGAGGTTAACCTGTGCCCATAACCGACCCCAACCAATTAACGCCTGAATATTTGACCCACCTTCTGCAAGATCAAGGTTTCTTAGATGAAGATGTGCAGGTTTCAGCTATTGAGATTCTTGATGAGCGCCTAACGAATGTCTCGGCGACCTATCATCTGGCAATTGACTATACAAGCGAGGCACCCGAAGCACCCGCCAAGTTATTTCTCAAAATTCCTAACGCCGAATTCAATTACCATGAGCGCGAAATCGAGTTTTATCAAGTGATTGCCGCCGCAATGTTAGAACAAATCTCGTTCGACGAATTGCCCTTTGTCTTTTGCTATGAGCTTGATTATGACGAGGCTAGCGGACGGTCCCATCTTCTGCTCGAAAATCTGAGTGATACCCATTTTGACTTCGATGAAAAAGCCCCTTCGGCTATGCACTACGAAATTGCTATCGAATCTCTCGCTCAACTTCATGCGTTTTGGTGGAATCATGCTGAACTTGGTCAAAGTATTGGCCAATTCCTGACCGAAGCTGATATTGCTGGCTATATTGATACTGCCAAGAAAAAAGCCACAGATTTTATTGCTTTTCGGGGTAAAGAACTCGATAATCAACATCGTCAAATTTTAGAGAAAGTTGCGCAAAGCTGGGTTCCCGGACGGATTAAGCGCGTTGTTGCTGGTCGTGATTTAACGGTTGTCCATCGCGACCCTCACCCGCTAAATTTTCTGCATCCCCGTGATTTAGAAGAACACCTTACCAAGATTGTTGACTGGCAAGGCTGGCGCGTCGATGTCGCGACCGATGATTTGGCTTATATGATTGCTGTGCATTGGACGTCTTATCAACGCGAACAACTTGAAGAAGATTTTGTCCATCTCTATCACGAATGTTTGGCTGATTTTGGCGTAGATTATGCATGGGATGATTTATGGCGCGATTATCGTGAATCCGTCATCCGTGCTGTGTTTATCCTAATAGCCGCATGGTCTGATGATAAATGGGAAAATGGCTGGTGGTGGCAAAAACTTTCAGGTGCCCTCACCGCCTTTGTTGATCTAAACTGCGAAGAATTGCTCTAAGCTTCTTGATCGGTTACATCATCTCGTTCATCAAGTTCTGCCGCGACTTCGTCAAGTGATGAAGTCGTATTTTCTTCAGGAAAATTTTCATCCTCGCCACCCGTACGCCGTGATGTAAATGGATTGCGACGCGGTTGATTGCGCGGTTCATAGCGTGGTAATGGGACTGTGTGCAAGGCTTGTTCATCTTGCAGATGATGCGGATTTGATTGCGGTTCACCCGTTGCCCGGACACGAGGCATCCGTGACCCCAATTGATCACCCATCACCAAAGGATAACGCCACGCTTGCCACCATTTCCGATTGACACTTAGGCGGGTAATGCCGCGTCCTTGAATATGTCGCGCATGGGCCAACAGTTGCACAACCATTTCATGGGGTGGCATATGATGAAATTGCTGATTGGTGGTTTTCGCACTGCCGACTCGTTGCCGTGTATTGAGTTGCAGAATATGGTTACATTTCCCACAATAATCATATTCAATCAACGATGAATTGCTCTCTTGCCATTCATCGTAAATACTGGCGACAGGTGTCAGCGGACGGCCACATTCTGGACATTTTTTGAACGGATCGGCTTTGCGCTGGAGATAAACAACCAATTCAAAACCATTATCTTGATAAACTTCTTGCGTAATTTCAGCCATAATTGTGTTTGGGTGTCAACTTGGGATAAGGGATTATTCACCCACTTAGTTTACCTGTTGACCCGCAATTCATCAAATATGACCTTCCCGCTAATCCTGTGGAATCCTTAGAATTTCCACGCGATGTGAAGTTCCGACTGCTAAGATATTCTCTTCAGTGGGATGGAAACTCATGACCCACGGATAAGCATCAAATGCTCCCACTACCTCTGTTTCAAAATAAATAGTCAGCGGGTCAGTTGTGCCGCCAACTGCAACATAAATTTGATTCTCGCTCACGGCAAGGCGTTTCTCTGGAAAATAAGGTAAATATGGCAAGGTGGGATAGTCGCCTAAACTTTCTTCGCTATTGACGTTGGTAACGGTGATATCTTCAATCTCAGAGACAACTTCAACTTTGTAACTGGCTTGACCATCACTGGAAATATAATGATAGTTAGGTTGAGTAAAATAATCATAAGGTTCGGCGACTAAAGTGTCTTCATCCAAGTAACCAATCGCACTCGCATGCACATACCAGTGTTCGTAGACGAGAACAAAAATTGTGGTATCAGTTGGTGTAACCTCATCTTGAAAATCAAGTGGTATCAACTCAAATTCATCGTCGACCAGCTTATAGACTTGAATTGTGTAATCACCAATCACGGTGAGACTGCCGACAAACAAGCCGTCTTCATTCCATACCATACCGCCTATTGAATTATTCGGTTCGAGCGGATATGTTTGGATTTCATCACCTGTCGCGACCTCCCAAATTGTCAGGAATTGAGAACTATCGTCAAATTTAGCCAATATATCGTCACCCCAAGCAACTGCAAGTTGACTCCCATCCGGACTCCACGCCACAGCCCGAATAATATCGTCATGATTGAAAACAGCCACGGTTTCTAACCCGTCGTTATTGAGTGGAATACGGGTGACATCAATATTTTCCGGTAACCATGTCACGCAATCTCCATAATCACATTGCGCGGTTAAATCTCGAAAAATAAATCCATCTGTAATAGTAAAAGAATTAGTATCACGTTCATAAACATAATATTCCTTGGATTGAAAGACATTGGGTACTGCGGAAGTATTTAAAATCATCCAATTATTTTGTTCTGATACATTCACGAGACGCGTGGGAACATTCCAGCCAAACGGTTGCATAGAAGTCCACTCCTCGGTTTCAGTATGCCAAGTTTGCATTTCATATTGAGTGTAGTAAAAATCCGCATCCCAACGAACAGTGATTTGATCGTCGCCATAGACTAGGTATTGCTGTGAACGACTGATTGCAAAACTTGCCAAGTCTATTTGATATAGTGCTGTAAAA
>JBNLCD010000383.1:0-5816 GCA_050303635.1 Anaerolineae bacterium | reverse complement strand
AAGACAAACGAAACTGAGACGTTTTAACACGGCAAAACTCCCTTATGATTTGGATTCGGCGAATCCCCCCTGCTGATATTGTAACAAATGGCCTAAGTCTTCCCCATAAAATAATGCGAGTTGCGGATGATTTCTGAGTTGATCCCACATCAAGGGGCTAAAGCCGCCTTGTTAGTGCTCATTTTTGAGCTACCGAGTCCGTTCAACCCTAGATTACCCTTTTAACAAGGGTCTTCAGGCCCTTGCTTATCCAAAACTCACATTAAAATAGAAAAAGGCCTCATCTATGCGACAGGGCCTTTTATCTTATTCTGCCGTTTTAGCTGAATTTACGCGCTAGCCGCAACTTGAGTCGGGGTGCGCTTACCTTTAAGCAAGGGATAGAGACTGACACCGACACCAACGAGCAACCGGAAACCAGCTCCCACAAAAAGGACCGTCACGATATCAATATCAAAATTCGTCAGGGAGCTACCCAACAATGAGCCGCTGAAAACGGCTACTGCGATAATCTGATTGTAGACGGTGGTATAGGGCGTCATATTTTGGGTCGGCAAATGATTGGAGAAACGTCCATACAAGCCAATATTGGCGACTGTCCATGACATCCCCGTCAGGGCCGCCCCAATCAAGGCCACGGTAAGAGTCGGGGCCAAACCAATGGCGATAACTGCCGCCGTTAATCCAAATAAACCCACCGGTAAAGCCACATAATTGCCTAAGCGGTCTAACAATCGCGGGACCGTCACTGAGACAGCCGCGCCACTCACCAATTCAATCAAGACGAACAACCCCATGTATTGTTCGTCAGCGCCCATGCCATCGACTAGATAGTAGGGGATGAGCGGAAAAACCATGTAGAAAGCAAGGTTCAAACAGAAGGCCAAGCTCATGACACCGCGAAATGATTGATTGCGCAAGGGAACGCGTAATGAACTCCATTGAAAGGGCTGACGCGCGGAAGCACTCGTAAAAATGCTCTGTGTTTGTTTGACATGCCACAGACTGACCAATGAAGCTAGGAAAGCTCCAAGAAACATGAACTGATAATTGAAGGGGTATGGTGCTTTACTTAACCACCAGCCAATCGCATAGGTGCTCACCCCAATGGCGGTATTCATTGCCAAAAAGCGCCGACTAATGAGCCGCGTTTGCATTTCTTTGGAGACAGCTTCACGCATGACCACAAAGAAAATCACATTACTAATCCCTTGGGGCAATGCTGGCAAAGCGAGCGAAAATATTAGCCAGAGCGGTTGCCAGCGGGCGGGTAAAAATGGTGTCAGGGCGGGCAGGACAAATACAAAGCGAAACCAGAATCCGGGCACGATAGCCGCTTGTACCGCATCGTCATAATGTTTTTGCCACCAAATCCCCAAGAGGGCCGCAAAGAATAGAAGTACGGCGGGCAAAGCACTGAGCCAGCCAAGTTCTAGCGGCGAGGCCCCGACGCGAATGGCATACACTGCTATAAAACGAGTGGTAGCGGGCAATGCCATCCCAAACCAAAAAATATCCATCACCAGATGATGGAAGTTTTTCTCTTCTGTGTTCGCAAAATTCCGCCGAATACCAAATTGTTGCGTTAGAGTTGTCACGCGACCTTATCCCAACTTTCCGATACAAATTGAAAATGAATATACAGATACCTATAAAAACAAGAAAAAAGGCCAACAATTACCAACTAAAACACCCCAAAATAATACAAGACGACACCAAGGTCGTCTTTGAGAAATTTCAGGGATGATATTCAATTTTTGTTTTAGGAATTGGCTGGAATGTTATAAGGCCGCCCCAACTCCCGATGCAAAGTTAATTCTTTAGTTAATTATAGACTCATTCACAACGGTTCGTCTACATTTTGACTGTGTATTATAACCAATTCGTCATAACAATTTCTTGACGTTTGCGGAGATGGGTGAAACATCATGAATTCATAATCTCTTAACCCGATTTTTATTGACAGCGGAATGCTCCACTAATACACTGCTAGCACTGTATTGAAGTTATCCTAAATGAAGCGAAAGTAGGTAATTTGTGCGACGCATTGGATTTGTAAGTTTACTGGTTGGATTGGTTATTTTCTTAAGCGCTTGTGGCGCAAATGATGAAGCGGCTTATGGGGTAGATGATCTGCCAGATTCCGCCTCCGCTGAGAATGGGCGCAAGATTTTTGAAAATGGGGCCAGCGGTGCCCCGAAATGTACGTCCTGTCACACGACGGACGGCGAAGATAAATCCACAGGCCCGACCCTCAAAGGCTTTGCGAATGTCGCTGATTCGCGCGTCGATGGGGAATCTGCGCGTGAGTATGCTCTCAACAGCATTATTGCACCGGGCGCGCATCTCGCACCGGGTTACGGCAATCAGATGTATGGCAGTTATAGCGATAAATTATCCAAGCAAAATGTCGCAGATTTGATTGCATATTTGCTCACATTGGAATAACTCGAAATCACAGCTCCGGGCTTGGGCAGGTCTTATAACGAAGATCGGATTTCTTCGGGTGTATTGCCTGTCCATGCGCGGAACGCGCGATAGAACGAATTTGTCTCCTCATAGCCCAATAAAAATGCAATCTCCGTACTCGAATAATCGGAAGCCGCAAGATAATGGCGGGCCAATTCTTCTCTTAATTCATCCAACACACCCTGAAAACTTGTATTTTCGGCTTGCAACCGTCGATGCAGGGTGCGGGTACTCATCGCCAGCTTGGAAGCAACCGCCGCCATTGAATACTGACCACTCGCCAGCATCTCCATTAAACAAGCGCGGACACGCTCCTTAAACGAAGATTCTTGCGTTAAATCCTGCAATCGCGCATTGAGTTCAGGCTCAAAAATGGACCACATAGCGTGATTTTTGGTGAGGAAGGGTTGCGTGGCATCCTTGGCCGCAAAGACCAGACCATCGAAATCATCGTGTGTAATGGGTGCACCAAAATATTTCGCATAAGCTGTTTGGGCGGGCGGTGCAAATGTCAGGTGGACAGATTGCGGGATGATCTGTTCACGCGTCGCCAGTCGGGCCAAATGAATCCAGAATACGAGTTCGACCAGTGTCAATATTTCGGGGACGCGCACGTGCGGTGATGCACTGGAAAACGCGATTCGAGTCTGGGTTGCGCTTTGCTGAACCGGCATGTGAATCGGGCCGACAAGGGGCTTATATTTTGAGATGTGATGCAGGGCGGTGTTCAAATCATCACTGCTAAACGCCACAAACATGACCGGGCTGAGTGTTTCGGTGGAGATGCCTTGGCCCATCCGTAGCGCAAAAGTTGAATCATCCCGCGTCATAAAGGCCAGTGCATTCCAAAAGCGAAAATACTCTTCGCCCGTAATTGTAATAGATTTACGCGCAAAAAGGTCCGGCGGCAATTGGGCATAATGCAACACATCTTGCATATCGATATTGAAATCATGGAAGAGAGCCCGCCACCCTTTATCGAAGGCGTAGCGTAATTTATTGAGTTCTGTCATTTTATGCATCTCCTGTGGGGCCACAGTCTACCGTGACCCCGTGTCATTCCAATCTGACCTAAAACACCTTAGTGGGATCGCCAATAGTCCACGCGACCCCATCGCCGCGATCCATTTTTTCAATGGCTGTCATGTCAGAATCATCGATTTCAAATGAGAGCACGTCAAAATTTTGTTCGATGCGGGCCTTACTCATGCTTTTCGGCAAAATGGCATAACCCTTCTGCAATGCCCACCGCAGGAGAATCTGCGCCTCAGTGACACCATATTTTTCGGCCATGAGCTTGAATGGCGAATCGGCTTCAGCACCTTCTTGTTTCATCGCATCGGTTTTGGCACTATTCTGTCCCGGTGCGGCCCGCCATGTGGAAAGCGGCACCAGACTACTATATGCAATGATGGCAATATCATTTTCGGCCAGATAAGATGTTAATGCGGTTTTTTGCGACCACGGATGCAACTCAATTTGATTAGCGTCGGGCAGGGGCAAACCGGCGGACTTGATTTCCTCGATGTGATTGATGTTGAAATTACTGACCCCAATCGCGCGTATTTTGCCCATCTCACGGAGCTCGACAAACGCTTTCCATTGTTCTAAACGTTGTTCCGATGAGGCCGATGGTGCATGCGTCAGATATAAATCGACAAAATCTAATTGCAATTTTGCCAAACTTTGTTCCAGTGTATCGATGGTTCCTTGGTAGGTTTTAACGGGCTGTCCCCAAGCTTCATTTCCGGGCCAGAGCTTGGTTGTCACGAAAATATCGTCACGGGATAAACCCAGTTCTGGCATGCCCGCTTGGATGGCCAATCCGACACCTTCTTCGTTGCCATAGGCTTCGGCGGTATCAATATGGCGATAACCGGTCCGTAAAGCTTCTAAAACGACGGATTCGGCATCTTCGTTGGGAATGAGATATGTGCCAAATCCAACCATGGGCATTTGAATATTATTGTTCAGCGTGAGTTTCATGAGTGGCTCCTTATAGCGTTAAACACAGCATATCGTTATTAATCAACATGTGTCTCAACTGATTTGATGTAAATAGCATACACCACGCTTCCTCCGCTCGTTCAATCATATGCCGCCAACTTACTATCAGATCACGCCAAAGTTGATATTGAATTTAGCGACTGACTATTTGCACGGGCGCTATGCTAAAATTTCTAGATTTTGTTGGATGAATTCGATATCTTGTTGATAGGTCGCAATATGATCGAGATTACTGCCTGTGGATTGCATATAGTTGATAAGCACCTCTAAGCGGGCAATTACCGTTGGGATCAGTGAGGCACGTTCAGTTAAACCGTAGGCATCACAAAATAGATCCAGACGATACTTGCGATTTGGCAACCGTTGAAACCCCATAGCACGGCAATGTTGATCGGTCGCCAAAGGACTAAACCGATAAACGGCGTAAGCAATATCCCACAAACGGGTCGTGGGGGACGCTGTGTCAAAATCAATGACGCCGACAAATTTTCCAGTGTGGAAGACACAATTATATGGGGCAAAATCGTTGTGGCCGATTACCTCATAATCCGTGACCGACACGTCTGGCAACATGAATGCCGCGTCGGGTGGAATCTCAAATGAGCGGGATAGATCGTGCAATTTGCGCAAGAATTGGGCGGCATCAACGACTACCTGATCGGTGCGCATATAGTCTTGGAGCGGATAATGGCCAATCTCCCCTTGGAGATAAGTCAAACGTTCACGATCATCGACAATCTCGATAAAACGAGGCACCCCATTTAAGCCATTAGCATGCAGGTGGTTGAGGAATTGATGCACAAAGGGCGACCATTTCCCCATTTTGCGTAAAACAGTGTTGTTATCACGCAAAACCTGATTGCTGTTGCCACCTTGCAATTCCTGCATCATCACTTCTCACAAATTTGTTATTCAGTCCTATATGAGCGTAATCATATCTGGTTTATCTGTCCAAAACAAAAGGATGCTCACTAAATTGCGAGCATCCTTGATAAGTTCTTAAGACTACGGGCTAGTTATGCGCCGTTACCATTGCCGTTTTCGGCATCGCCATTGATTTCGCGACCATAGACTTCGGTTAGTTCTTTGAAGCGGCGACGAATTTCTTGGGTAATTTGATGGGGCACATAGCGCCACTGCCAATTACCGCGATCACTGCTGGGGAAATTCATCCGTGCCGAATTGTCCAAACCCATTAAATCTTGCAAGGGAATGAGCGCAATATCGGCGACGGAACCAAAGGCCAAGCGGATTAAATCCCAATGGATTTCATGATCGACCAGCACTTTGGCATATTGGCGGGCGTAATTCCGTTCACGCGTCAAACCTTCGGGACTGCC
>JBNLCD010000382.1:0-5818 GCA_050303635.1 Anaerolineae bacterium | reverse complement strand
CGGTACATCACGAAGTGGTCAAGCAACAGGCAATGGCATCTATAAAACCTTTAGAGACAAAGGCTATGAGGTTTTTGCTATTCATCCTGAAGCGAAGGAAATTGAAGGCGACCCAGCCTATAAAAATCTCGCGGATGTGCCCGGTGGCGTTGATGCCGCTATGGTAGTGACCTCACCTAAACAGACTCTAGAAGTCATTCAGGCTTGTCATGCGGCAGGCATCAAAGATGTGTGGATTCACTATAACCCACTTTTTGGTAAAGGGATGTCCAGTGTCTCGGAAGAAGCGGTGACGTTTGGTCAAGAAAATAACATGAATATTATTGAGGGTGGATGCCCGATGATGTTCTTTGATATTTTCCACAAATGTATGCGCTGGACACTTGGCGCTATGAATAAACTCCCAGCTTGATAGACATCTCGTTCTCCTTAATCATAATCCCCACAGTGAACAACACCGTGGGGATTTTTTGCTAAGGGTTAAATCTTCTGTGAACGTCTGGTGAGGTCTTTGCCCAACCCACCCAGAATTGCTTTGAGCATGACTGAGGGCGGGGCCCAATTCTCTGGATGAATTTGTCGATTGACCAACTCGGCGAAACGTTCTAAATAGGCTTTATCCGTGAGTACCCAACGTAAAATAGTCTTGGCCACAAATGGTGGCGGTTCGCTGTAAACTTCGCGCTTCAAGCGATCTAATGTCGCCATAAACATAGGATGCGTACTCTCGTAAGCCGTGGCGCTATACTCTGCAATTGCTTTATCCCAACTGAGTTCGCCTTTATCCCATTTTAGCAATGATTGAGCTAGTAACTTGCTCTCCAGCAGAGCATCATACATGCCTTGACCATCAAAGGAATCTTTCTGATGATAGGCATCGCCTACCAATGCCCAACCTGCGCCACCTGCTTCACGATACAGATTACGTACATTCTTCATGCCGCTAATCGGTGTAACCCGTTCAGCATTTTTTAAACGATTCCATACGGCGGGATATTTTTGCAAGGTATTGAGATACCATGCTTCATAGCCATCGGGCGCATCAAAATAGTCTTGCCGGCACTGCGCCACAACACCGGTTAAATTATTGGCGGTCGGAATGAGAATAAAGCTGAAGCCATCCATCCCGGTATGAATTTGTATCCACGACTGACCATCGATTTCATATGGTTCGCAATTTTCCCAATAGGCATAGTAAATGGTGGTATTCACTTCTGTATGTTCCTCGATGATGGTGGCATCGACCTTTTGCGCAACCATACTATGTCGCCCGTCAGCCCCAATCACTGCTTTGGCCTCAATAATCTCATTTTTGGTTTGAATGCCAGTGACTTGCCCATTTTCATCACGTACCAAATCTGTCACGGCTAAATCCGCGCGTTTTTCGACATTCGGCACTTTATCAAGATATTTCCATAGTGCATTATCAAAAATATTACGGTCTAAGCCGTACATATAATCCCGACCGTTGATCTCTGGCATATCGATTTGAGTACGGAAGTATCTGCCCATTTCAAGGACCGCCCCCGGAAACTTAGGATGATCTTTGGCATAATCGGCTTCTGATACCCCTAATTCATCTAATAAAGCTAATCCACTGCCAAAAAATAAAGGGCATGACACGGCAGGGCGACTTGGAAAGCTATCGCGTTCAACAATGAGTACCTTTAAACCCGCTTTACCTAAGTGCATAGCCAAACTTGTGCCGGCTGTGCGGCCGCCTACAATAATGACATCATATGCTGTCGTCATTTAAAAATTGTCCTTGGGTCTTATGAAAAACTTTTCAATAAACAAAGTTCCATTATAAATATAAATTGATATCCTCACCAAACAGCATGTAATAATACGGATAATCCAATTCATCGGAAATTTTTTATCCGAAGCTGTTAGCTTCATGAAAAAACAAGTAAGATATTCGCGTGATATTGACTGGATGGGAAAGCTAATTTATGAGCGATAAATTGATTATTTTGCATACGAACGATATTCATGGCCGTCTAGAAAATATGGCACGGGTCGCCACTAAAATTGAAGATATTCGTAATGAAAACCCGGATGCAACTGTTATCTATCTGGATGCCGGGGATGTTGAAGATACATCGGTGCGCTTGAGCAACCTCACCAAAGGGGTCGCCATGTATCGCTTATTGCAGATCATGGGTTGTGTGGCAAGCGTGCCGGGTAATGGATCCATTCCGCGCTATGGGACGGAAGTTCTTCAAGCACAGGCTGAAGCGGGCGGGTTCCCCTTGGTGCTTGCTAATTTACGTCACCCTAACGGCAATCCACCGTTAGGTGTGGAAACCCGTCACTTTCTGCATGCTGGCGATGCGGTAATTGGTTTAATTGGCATTACAGCGCGTTTGACCGCTTATGAAAGCTTTTATAACCTCGATATGCCGAGTGAGCGTCATCTGGTGCGCGATTTAGCCGGCGCACTTTGGCAAGATGGCGTGGATATAGTCATTTTGTTGTCGCACATGGGGCATCAAGAAGATATTCAACTCGCCCATAAACTGCAGGATGTGGTGACACTCATTATTGGAGCCCATACCCATGATTTACTGGAAGAAGGCTATCAAGTTGGCAATGTGTTGATTGTGCAAGCGGGGGAATTTGCTCAACATCTTGGACGCATTGATCTCACTTGGCAAGACAATGGTGAGCTCGCCATCGAAAAAGCACAGGTTATTCCTATCACTGAAGAAATTCCGCAATCACCTGCTTTTCTAGAAGAAATTGCGGCTCTTGAAACGGATGTTGAACAATTTCTTAGCGAAAAAATCGCCGAACTCGCCCATGACTTAGATTATGCGCCGGATCGTGAATGCGGCATGGGTAATCTAGCCGCTGATGCTTTGCGTCATTTCATGCAAGCTGAAATTGGTTTAGCCGCTGTGGGACAAGCCTTTAAAGGTGGTTTGCCCGCCGGAACTGTCCAACGTCTGCAACTGTGGGATGTTTGCGATTCATCGGCGAACCCCGGCGTAGTTGATTTAACGGGTGAACAACTTCTTCATCTAGTGCAAAGAGGTTTAGATATTGAATTTGCCCAGGATGATACGGTGCGCGGTTTACGTGGACGAAAACGTGGCCTAGTTCATGTTAGTGGTGCATTGATGCGCGATAATCAATTGTGGATTGGCGATGAAGTTGTCGATCAAGCCCGCACATATCGCGTTGCGGCGAGTGATTTTGAACTACTTCATAATTTTGGCTATGTTCTGCCGGATTGGAAATTAGATATAGAATTTGCCGTGCCAACGATTATTCGTGAAGCCGTGGAAGACTATTTCAGTTCATTGACTGCCCCTCTCAAGATTGAAAATAATCGTATTCAAGGAGACTTAGCCTAGATGACGAAATTATTGGTTGCGACTCAAAATATGCATAAATTAGAAGAATATCGTTTCATGCTTCAAGAATTGGGCGATATGGAATGGCTGTCGCTCGCTGATGTGGGGTTGGGTGACATGGAAGTTGAAGAAAATGGTCATAGTTTTAGCGAAAATGCACGTATCAAAGCTCATGCCTATCAACAAGCGTCAGGCCTCATTACTTTTGCGGATGATTCCGGTTTAGTTGTCGATGCGCTTGACGGTGCACCGGGCATTTATTCAGCGCGTTACGGGAGTCCTGAAGTAACAACCGATCAAGGTCGTTATGAACTCCTCCTCAAAAACATGGCTGATATTTCCACTGCTGAGCGGACGGCCCGTTTTATGTGTGTGGTAGCGATGGCTTTACCCAATCAGGAACTCAATGATATTCCGGTAGCGAATGGCACAGTTGAAGGCGCAATTGGCTATGAACCCAAGGGAAATCATGGGTTTGGCTATGACCCGGTATTCCAACTTCCAGATGGTCGTATGCTGGCCGAATTGCCACCTGCTGAAAAGAACCAGATCAGTCATCGCGCCAATGCTTTAACGAACGCGTTACCCATTTTACGTGAGTTACTAGCTTAGCTTCCGGTATAGAAGAGTTTCGCCTTGCCCAAAAATGTGTACAATAGAGGGCAACAAATCTCATTGAATAATTTATTGAAGGAATAAGCCGTTGTCTGAACAGAATGATCCATTCCGTTCTCGACCTAAAGTTGAGCGTCAAAACATGCCTGAAGACTCAAACTACGAGGAGTTTTCGGCATCTGAGCCGGAACCAGCGGCTCCACCAGCTCCGCCGCCGATTGAAGATAGCGCCGATATTATCGAAGGTGTGATTGAGGAACAAATTCCGCAAGCGCTCGTTCCTGCTCAACCGATGCGCCATGAACCTATTGCCCTACCTGACGATCGGCCTCAAGCACCCCGACGTCAGAAACGCATTGCCCGACCGGGTTTGTTGCTGATTGCGATTGCTCTATTCTTGGGTGGCACTTTTGTGACTGTGCTCAAAAATGCTGATTTGCCCACCATCATTGAAGAGTGGTATCCCATGCTCAGTCTAAGCGTAGCGTTGTTGTGGATTATCGTCGCGTTATCTAGGCGCAATGTTGCCGCATTTATTGGTGGGGCGGTTGTGGCTGGTCTAAGTATGAGTTTGTTGCTGGATGCGCAAAAGGTCGCCACGTTTCAAGAAACAGTGATTGGTATTTTGCTCATGACCTTTGGTTTATCAATTATCATGCGAGGTCTACTCTTGCGCCCGCGCCGTTTAGCCTAAAAAATAAATGGGGTAGTTCTAGGCGTGAACTACCCCACAATAAATTCTACTTTATCAGATTAAGTTATTATTCGAGCGTTACGCCATCCACCTTCATTTCAGCAACTTCACAAACCAAACTGGTTGTCTCATCTATCCCAAATAAAACCTCTATTTCGGCAGATTCTTCAAGTGCTCCTAAATCGGATACAAAGCTACAACTTACTTGACCATTGAGATTGTCAGTGCATTGTAAATTCTCCACTGAAAAAGTCACGCCTTCGGTAGTGCCCGCGACTAATTCTTCAGCATTTTCGGCACATACAAATTCTTTAGAACCTTCAACATCCCCTGCCGCAGTTGCCATAATATAGGCTTCAGCATTGACACTAGCCGAGGTTATCATCATGACCTCTGCTTGTTCAACAGGGGCGGGAGGTTCTACCTCAACTGTTTGAGTTTGTGACACGCCAAAGAACATAAAACTACCAAACATTGCCACCAATAAAGGGATTAAACAGGTATTCATCAACTAGCTCCTCTTTTCCTGCTAAAATAGATTGGAGTCAAAAGATAATCTAATTTATTGTACTCGAAATTCAAAATACGCGAGAAATACGAATGTCCCAACCTACTATACTGATCGTAGATGATGACGCCACCATCCGTGAGGTCGTCATCAAATATCTTGAAAAAGAAGGCTATCAGGTGCGTGAAGCGGAAGCCGGTCGCCAGGCACTTGATATGCTTAGTACGGAAAAAATAGACTTGTTGATTTTGGATATTATGTTGCCAGAACTAGATGGTTATAGCATTGCCGATGCACTCCGAAATGCGAGCAAATACGGCAGTTTATACCGGAATGCGCATATCCCCATCATCATGTTAACGGCGCGGGGTGAAGAATCAGATCGTCTGAGCGGGTTTGAAGTTGGCAGCGATGACTATGTGGTGAAACCCTTTAGCCCGCGCGAACTCATGATGCGCGTGAAAGCTGTTCTCAAGCGCGCCACACCCCCGCCCGAAGAAGAACCTACTCTGCTGACCTATGGTGATATTCGCATTGATGCCAAAGCGCATAGCTTGGTTGTAGCCAATGAATCCGTGACACTCACCGCCAAAGAATTTGAGTTGTTATGGTTTATGGCCCAGCATCCCAATCAAGTTTTCT
>JBNLCD010000381.1:0-5825 GCA_050303635.1 Anaerolineae bacterium | reverse complement strand
AGCTTGTTCACAGTGTCGGGATTCATGATAGGCTTCTTCGATAAGCCGTGAAAATTCCATAGGATCTGGCTCATCTTGCTCCAAAGCGGCCGGGTGTTGCGCCCTATTTTCTGGGTCAGCGCGATAAAATGTAATTGTCCATGTGTCTGATGTAAATGATGCACGCGCTGGACCCGAATTTGCTACAAGATCAGGTGGAAATTCTGGAATAGGAACACCCACGGCCACCAAGCGCTCTTCGACAATGGATTGCAATTGCTGATACCGCTGAGCTCTATCGCCTAGGTTTTCCCAATCAGCACCGAGTTGGCGCATGTCTTGGGCAAAGGCACCCGCTTGTTCGTCTGTCGCCAAGCCATTCGGGAACATGGCACTGAGCGTCAGAGCATCTGCGCGTCCGGTTGCTTCGGTCATTCCCCGCCGTCCTTCGAGATGACTGGCCTGCCATTCAGCCACCGCTTGAACATCTCCCTCAGTTAGCTGTCCAGTCGCAGAACGACCCAACCGGACTTGAATTTGACGCACAATCTCTGGTGTATAAGTACCTTGCGCTTGATACCAGTCTAATGCGGCGTTTGTCTCAGCCGGATTTAGGGTTCGCTGAATAAGACGTTGCACAGCGCGGTTCCCGATTTGGCGTTGTAGTTTCAGAATATTGGCGGGATTTAAATTGGTTGAAAAAGGTGAGGTTTGCGGCGTTTGTTGAGTTGAGATATGTTGCGTTTCGGAACTTGACGAATGATTAGATTGGCTGATGTGTTGATGTGACATCAAGCATGTCTCCCACACTCCCTATTTGGTGTCTACCCCCTGCGCTTAGTCTAACACAAAGCCGTCCATTGTGCCGTTTACCTCAAAAAAGAAAAGTTTTAAACTGTCGTCCGTGCCAATCAGTATATGGAATAGGTGGGAGATCCTGAGCATGAGTTTCTGGAAAATAAAATTTGTGGTAAAAGTTTACCGTGGAAGCTCATGAAGTTTTCACCACCTCTTATACGTCTTAATTACCGTGTCATGATTATTTTAATCAGGAGTAGCAACGCATGAAGTTTGGAGCCTTATTTCTTACCATTCTCGCTGTATCCGTGGCGGTTGGATTTAGTTGCGTCGGGGCCAGTCCGCCGGTGCAAAATGGCCTGTTACCAACGCCCACACCCTATCCCGTTCAAGATAGTGATTTCACCGTGAGCTATGTCGGTGGCGTAGAACAAATCATCACGCATCAACATGCTGGCAATGATATTTTTACTCTAGGCGATACGACGATTCTTTCTGAATATCCACGGGGGATGGTTTTTCAAGTCCCCGTCACAAGTTCAGCTGGGGAAGTCACCCGTGTTCGCTTAAACGTGACATATGTTTCTGGCGAAAGCGCATTTTTCCGCACCACTTACGATGCCGAATTAGGCGTTTGGATTGCCCATCCGTGGGAACTCGGTGAAGGACAACCCGCCTGGACCCCATTTACGTATGAGTGGGAAGTTCTCGACGATCAAGATAATATATTTACCACTGAAGTTCAAGAAATCGAATATTGGGACTCCACCCGTGAGTGGACACGCTTTGAATTCGAAACCTATATTGTCTACATTTATAACTACGAAGCCGTTTATACGCCGGAAGAACTCGGTGAAGCATTCAACACAGCAATTAGTGCCACTGAACCCCGTCGTGCGGCGATGTTTGGTGCGCAATTATCCTATCGTCCGGTTTTGGTCTACTACAGCGACCTTGAATATGGCGAAACGATTGGCTCTGGCCTGATTAATGAAACTTCGAGTGGTTTTGCGAATGGATTGTGGGGTATGTCCGTCCAATTTTTTGAAACTGAATTTGAAGAAGCGCCTGTAACGAATGATGACAGTGAACCCGCCGCACCAACCTGCTTATGGTGGGATAAAGAATTTAATCCGCGCCAATCACCGTGGGATACAGGCGATTCTGCGCAAATCTCGCTAGACTTCGTCATTTACTATACTGCTCCCCATGAAATGACGCATCTCTATCAAGGTGATTTAGAAGTTGGGGGCCCGAATTGGTGGACGGAGGGCCAAGGTCAATACGCCGCTTATGATACAGGCATTACGTATATGGATAGCCGCTTAACCTATCTGGCAAATATTGATGCCCAACTCCCGAATATTGAAGATGGTGTTACGCGTAATCAAGCCATGGCTGATGGTTGTATCGGCTTGAACTATCATTTGGGCCATTCATTTGTAAATTGGCTGATTAACAATTATGGCATTGAAACACATGCCGAAATTGTGCGTTTGCAACACGAAGAAAAATTGGATTTCTTTGAAGCGATCGAAACAGCGACTGACACCTCATTCTTAGAATTGCAAAATCAATGGCGCGCCTATGTGGGTTATACGCAATTGTCGCTGGCTGATGTTGATCCAGCAAGTGCATTAGCTGACGCGCTTGATCCACTCTATAGTGAAGGCGATAGTTTCGTTTTGGCAGGTGGCATCCAAATTCCGATGTATAGTCAACCCGGCCCGGTTTCACTCACAAGCGGTGCGTGTTTCAATAACACAACCGTCACAGTTTTGCGCGTGGGTAATCTCGATGGGATTAACTATTATGAAATTGATTGTCAGGGGCAAATTGGCTGGTTAGCCGAGGATGCCATTCAATAGTCCTGTAGAAATAAATATAAACCAAAAGGCCACCGTGCATGGTGGCCTTTTTCGATAATCCCTGTCTCCAATACCCTAACTTTCGCTTGAAGTCCGTTCGTCAGCTTCTTCTAAGGCAATCCGCGCGGCCCGTTGCACAACCAAATCATCATCATCGAGTGCTTGTTGCAGATTGTTCAAGACGCGTTCATCATCGGTATGACGTAAGCGTTGCACGGCGGCCAAGCGCACGCGCGCATCTTCATGGCCCATATAATCGACGAGTTCATCGTAGTCAGTGGGCGCGAGAGCTTCAATTTCAGCTTTAGCTTCCTTATATTTAGCGTCTGCTTCTTTTTGGAGTTCCCACTCGCTCGGTTTGGGTGGTTCCGGTGGTGGTGCGGGTTCTGAACTAATCGTCATAACATCAACTTCTTCATCATCTTCGGCTAACACATCAACCGGAACTTGTATCGGCGTCGGTTGCGCTGGTGCCGCTTTAGGTTGAGTGACCACTTGCTCAATTTTCTTCGGTGCTGGTTTAGGTTCAACTTGGACGTCCACATTCACCGGAATTGAAATCGCATCGGGATCTTCAATTTCAACAGGCGGCGCAGGTATCACCACTTTTTTATTCTCAATAACGCGCTTAGGTGGAGCGCTAACACGTGCTTCCACTTCTGCGCGGGCTGTACCCAAGCTTTGTTGGACTTGGTGGCGCAACCAATGGTCTTTATCGAGTAGCAAATAGACAGCCGGTAAACCAAATAGACCACCCAGCAACATCCCAATAAAAGCCAGTGTATATGTATTAAGCCAGAGCCCAACAACCAGTAAAACTATACCAATCCACAATGCACCCATTGCCATGCCTGTCAGAAATGTATTCCGCATTGGATGACCTTTCTCTTTGTCGTATCTTCTTGTGTATATTTAAGTATACGCAAATCATTCGGGTAGCGTTGCAAAGGCCCTTAAGCAAAACACTGAATACTTCTTTCCAAGCTTTTGTAAAAGCTTGACCAAAACTTTAGAAAGGGTCTCCTTGAAGCCTATTTAAAGTTTTTTGGTCTTACCTTTTTTACAAAAAAGGGAAGGAATCTTTTTTCAGAAGGGTCCATTTGGCAATGATCTGAAATGCGCTCTTAAATATGTTTTTCAAAACGGCTAATCAGAAGTCCTTCGATCACCTTTTCTTGCGCAATTTCTTGAAAACCAAATGTGATATAGAGCCGTTTCGCTGGTTCATTGGCGGCCCCCGTCATCACAATCACGCGTTGGATATCGGGTATCGCCAGCACAAGTTCAAGCAATTGACGCGCAATCCCACGCCGAAAAAAATCAGGATGGACCATCATGCGGTGAATATCGAGCAACGACTCCTCGATTTTATAGGCAATGGCCCCTGCGAGTTGCTCATCCACAAAATAACCATAGAAGGTTTCGCCACTGCTTTGCAAATCTTCAGCCGTTTCAAAAAGAGGTGGTAGATTTGCAAAACCAATCAATTCCGCTTCAATCGCATACGACGCTTTTTGCAAAGCTAATACTTGCTGAGCTGTAGCGCGGTCGGTGATGTCAATTGGACGGATAGTCATATGCTCGTTAATCCAGCGTGAAATTGGTTAAAGTGCCTTCAATAGTAATTTGTTCAGCCTCTTTTATCCATTGCAAGCCAATTTGCGGCAACGCTTCTTGCAGCAATTCCAAAACGTCTCCGTCAAATTCTGGACTGAGTAATTCTTGATAGTCATCTGCTAAATAAATATTCAAACTTGCCAGCGCATCCAACACAATTTTGTGTGAAATAAAGGCCTGGTCATGCGCTAGTTGAGCATCAATCATCGCCGCAAAAACTTTTAGAACCGACGATTGATGGGCTGTTTGCAAATGAATATCCAGCAAAAGCCACCGAAAAAGCAACGATGCCCGATTGCGCTGAATCAACAATTTCAACCAATGAGTGACTTCGTTCGTGAAAAATTTGAGCAAATCCTGCTGATAATGCGCAAAAAGATAGAGGCGATGGATATACCCCGGCAACGCTTCACCAATTAACTGTCGCGCATGGCGAGAAGCATCCGGCGCGGCATACAAAACAGATTTACAGGCCGCATCGCCCGCTGAGGCGTAGAGATGGGCGAGTTCGTGCACAATCCCATCTAGCAAGAAATAGCCATAATCCCGATAGCCAAAAAACCTCTCCAAATAATCTTTATCCGGCGGCGCATAACAAACAATGCCATTCATCATATTTTCGCCTGTCGCAAAGGTCGGCGCACTGACCAGTTCGCGGAAATTATCCGGCACCTGCAAAACCAGAATATTAAGCGCTTCGGTTTTGGTGTAGGGTCCCACCTGCGTTTCAAGCCAATCGAGCCAATTGTGAATAACGGGCAAAATTTCCGCAAAACTAAACGGAACCGTTTTACCGACTTGCACTTGCCAGCGAAGCTTTAAGACACTGCCATTTTTGAATTCGTGAAAGGCTTCAGTGGGAGCTTCTGCCGAACTGGCATAGATAAAAAAGCTAGCCAGTTTAGCGGGATCCATCGGCTCTACATTCGAATAGACTTGCCATTTATCCGGCACATTGACGAGATCAATTTTAAGATCACCCGCAAAATCACTGACCAGTTCCGGCAAACTTCCCGCACTGATAAACGCCTCGTATTCATTGCTAAACGGATAATTCAGATAAATATCGCGATGGCTTCCCACGCAAGCCTTTAACTCTGTTTTGAGTTGATAGGTAATCGCAAACTCGCCATCCACTTGAAATTCATTTTCTTCTGGCATAATCCCTGTCATATTCAGAAGTTCAAGATCATCGGGATTACTGAGAACCTCCCAGCGAAAATGCAACGGGGCCGGCGTCGAACCAACCAATAGGAAGGAAAAAATACCCTCGGCAATATCGACTAAATCAATCGTAATGTGTAATTTACTCATAATTCTCCACTATTCAGCCGGACCACTGGTCGGACGTTCGCCCGGCGGGACATAAGCATCCACTTGGAACGGAATCGGTTCACTCTCTAAAATAGTACCATCATCAAGGGTCGCTTTGGCAACTAAGATATGTTGACCCGGCACCAATTCCCACCACATATCAAAAGGCGACGCGACATCTTCCGCCAATACATTGCCGTTAAGCTCATAGGTGATAGATTCTGTATTGGGCGGCGTAATCACGGACAG
>JBNLCD010000380.1:0-5805 GCA_050303635.1 Anaerolineae bacterium | reverse complement strand
GCTCTCGCGGGACCCAATCCGCTGATTGCCCGTTTGATTCAGGCAGTGGCGGCGGGCATCTTGCTGCCTTTACTGGTTTATCGTGTTGCGATTTTACTTTTTCGCCCCAATTCAGAGGCACCTCAAGTATCTGATTTTCAAAAGGCGGAGTGGATTGGTTTAACAGCGGCGGGGATTATGGCCTTTATTCCGCAACGTCTGGCGATGATGTCCGGCCTCAATAACGATTCTCTCGCGGAATCGCTCGCCGCCTTAGTTTTGCTGTTGGTGGTTTACATTGTTTTGCGCCAGAGCGATGATTACCGCTTACCCCTCGCGTTGGGTGTGGCGGTCGGCTTGGTTTTCTTGACCAAAACCACCGTTTATTGGGTGAGCGGCATTGCTGGACTCGCCATTTTATTCCGCTGGTGGCAGGCGCAATGGTCATGGAAATTTGCCGCACAACAGATTGCCTGGTTTGCGGTACCTGCTTTGGCGTTGGGCGCGATTTGGTGGATACACAGTGTCGATGTTTACGGCGGTACGGATTTTCTGGGCTTAGGTCGCCATGATGAAGTGGTTGTGGGCCAACTCCGTACCGAAGATTATATTGATTATGAGCTTGACGGTAGCGATCAACTCTATTGGGATAATCTGACGCGCACCACCTTTAATAGTTTTTGGGGGCAATTTGGCTGGATGGCAGTCCCCATGCCCGATAAAAATTACAAAATCATTCAAGCCGTCTTACTCGTTGCGTTCCTCGGTCTGGTCATCCAATCCCAACGACTCCTTAATCAACAAGCCACTTATTACGGGCTCATTGCTTTGTTTGGGCTCAGCATTATTTTCGTCTTCCTGCAATTTTGGTTATACAATTTAACCTTTGTGCAATTTCAGGGGCGTTATCTCTTTCCCGCACTGATTCCCCTGTCATTACTGATGGCGCTGGGCATCAATACATGGCCCGAATTCTTGGCGCGTAAATGGCCGGAACTGGGTTGGTTAACATTAGGCGTGGTCGTGCCGCTCTTTGGTCTGGCATGGTATGTGGTGAATGCTTATATCGTGCCCAATTTATAGACCTGTTAAGTTAGGCTAAACACAAAGGCGATATTGGCTAACTGTCCAACTATCGCCTTTTTATTTCAGTAACATGAGTTTTGATTAGAGCCCCCTAACCAGGGTCTTTAGGCCCTTGAATAGCTAGGAATCTCATACTAAAACTCGTGCTAGGCCCTAAACTTGCGCTAGTTTTTCGGCGCGCCACCAGAATCTATCACCAACTGGCATCAGTTCTAGCTGGGGATGTGCACTTAACTGGGCTTTGAGCGCTTCTTGGTCTATGTCTAGTGCTTCGGCTAATTCGGGTAAGGTACCGCTTTGATAATGGGTCAGCACCGCATCCAGCGAAAATTCTTGATCAGAGGGTGCCACATTGAAATGATTGATGACCATTTGTTCTAATTGATGATAAGGCCGTGTGCCGTGCAAAACAGTCATCTGCTCATCAGTGTCGATAAATAGCAAGGTTGGAAAACCGCGTACCGGTAAGCGGCGGGTGCGTTGCAAATCTAGATGGAATTGCGCTTCAACGGTCGGACTTTTCCACAACGCGGTGAAAATCCCTGTATCTAGGCCGAGTTCCTCAGCGATTGAAATCAGGGTATCCAGCTTAGCGATATTCCGCGCTTCAAGGAATAACGCCTCGCGCATCCGGCGCAAAAAGGACCCTTCTTTTTCTGGCGCAAATAAACGGACGGCATGTAACGCAATACTGGGGGGATAGGATGATGCGAGCGGGTCCGTTGCCCATACACTGGGATCAATCGGTTGACCATAATGCTGAGCAACCTCTTCCCAATGCGGAATCACATCCGAGGGCTGACTAATCCCAGCACCGACATCGCGAAACCCTTCCCATTTGGGTAATAATCCGCCGTAGATATATTGATAATTGAAATGCGCGCCATAATGCAACAACAATTTACGCCAGGCGGGCTCCATAACCCAACACGCTGAGCAAATCGGGTCGGTCACATAAAGAATTGTCGGTAATTTTTGCGCCGCATGAGTTAAGCGCGCTTCAGTTTCAGGTATTTCGCAACCATTTGTATTGCAATTCATAAATTTACTCCGTTGTCTCTAGACCATAATTGATCGATGTTGAAATGAGTCTGTATAATGAGGGTATAACGGAGTTTTGGTTCAATTCTAGTACGCAATAATTAGATACAGAGTCTCTTGGAGGATACCTTTTGGCCGACAGTACACAACAAGAACCCTGTCCTACAAGTTTTACGTTGGACGTCATTAGTGGCAAATGGAAAACGCTAATTTTGTATTATCTTTTTGAGCACAAAATCTTGCGTTTTAATCAGTTTGGTCGGCATATTCCGGATATCACCCGTCACACGCTCACCAAACAATTGCGTCAATTGGAAGAAGACGGCATTATCGCGCGGAAAGTTTATGCAGAGGTACCACCCCGCGTTGAATATTCGCTCACTGATTATGGTTTAACGCTCCAGCCCATTTTAGACGTGATGCATCAATGGGGCATGAAGCATCACACCAATGGCAATCAAGACGATCCCGCCGAGACGTAAACTAAATACAGCAAGAATATTGTTACCGAGCAGAACGAAACTCAATCACCCGTAAAGTCAATAAATGAGAATGGTATGGCTGAACTCAAACACACAGATTTTATGCGCGGTTTAAAAAAGCTTATTGTGGCCGAACTGCCTGACGATTGGCATGATTTTCATTTTGGCGAAACCAAGTGGCTTTTCCAAATTTATTATGGCCGCGAAAAACGGATTCACTATGAAGTAACGCGCAATTATGCTCAACAAGGCCGTATGCTCGAAATCGGTCTGCACTTTGAGAGCCAAGACAAAGACGTGAATAGCGCGCTTTTGGCTCAATTTCAAAAATATATCTGGGAAATTCGCGCGGAACTGGGTGAACAGGTTGTGGCTGAACAATGGGATCGGGGTTGGACGAAAGTCTATGAAGCCTATCCGAGTGAAGCGCTCACCGAAGACGTTCAACAATTTACCGCCGAGCGCCTCGCTAAATTCATCCTAACCATGCAACCCATCTACGAAGAACTACGCCAGAAGTAGATCTATGACCTAGACTTGACAAACTGCACATGCGTGATTACCGTAATTTGTAGATCGTCGTCAATTCACAGGGATTGATTGTCGGCGCAAAATAAACAGATATTTTGCGGTTTCTAGCCTCACCACCAACCAACAAAGCACCAAGTTCACATTTAAGGACGTTCTATGACAACCACCACAATGTCCATTCAACGCGAGAAACTCTATATCCGTCCTGTTGAAGCAACTGATCAAGCGGCCTTAGAAGCCCTCGTCGCTGAAATTTGGGATGGGCAAGATTATCTGCCCAGAGTTTTTACCGACTGGCTCAATGATAAAAACGGCAATTTTGATGTCATGATTTATGAAAATAAAGTGATTGGCGTCGCGAAATTAACCCGTTTCAATGCTGAAGAATGGTGGCTCGAAGGCTTACGCATCGACCCCCGCTATCAAGGGCAAGGTCTGGCCCGCATCTTACACCACTACAAAGTCAATCAGGCCCGCCAATTGGGTGATGGAGTTTTGCGTTTTTCGACCAGCGCCGAAAATGAAGCCATTCACAAGTTGGCCGCTGAAACTGGCTTTGCAACTGTCAGCGAATTCCACTATATGAATATTCCCAGCGCCGAACACAGCACCGATGGCCTGAAACGGTTAAGTTCAGATGACGCCCAAGCCGTCCAAACATGGCTTGCTCAATCAGACTACTTTGCCAAAGTTGACCGCAGTTTTGAAAATATGTGGAAATGGCAATTTGCGACGCCGGACTTGTTGAATACATTGCTGTCTAACCAACAAGTTTATGGCTGGTATGGTTCAGAAAACAGCGCCACTTTGCAAGGCCTCGTTGTGTTCGATCAAGTGCGGGGTAATGCTGAAGACACCACCCTGTATCTCGCCTATGCTGATGCCAAAGATGGGGCAAGTTTATGGCCGGCTGTCCAAGGATTGGCTTATGCGCGTGATGCCCATCATATTGCCTACAAAGTTTTCAATGCACCCGCCTATGTTGACCCTATTGTCGCGTGTGGCGGTGTCTGGAAAGAATTGAATGTTTCGCTGTTTAGTCGCCCGTTGAGCATGACGGTGCACAGCGATATTGAAAATGTGACCGCGCCCTCCTTAAATTAAGATAAGTAGGCCGTTCCAACCACAGTAATAGAAATGTTAAGGGAGTCTAGTGGCTCCCTTTTTTGCTACCAGTTTTATCGTATAAATGATATAACTAAAGTATAAAGATCAGCACTATTTTGGGGTAATTATGGGCTGGCAACAAAAATTACATCGCATCGAAGCTCAGGGACACGCCATCTATAAAAAATTAGTTCATACCAATCTCCCTGATGATGATATTGCAAGAAAATATCAGTCTGAGTTGTTAGCAGGTTTGACGCTCATTCTATGTTTCCTGCAGATTATTTCTATTCCGCTATATATCACCAATATTTTTCCCAGTGACACGTTACTGCTCTATTTCTTTATGAACTTTTTATTTGCTATCATTTTGCTGGCCAATCGTTACAATCACTATCGTTTAGCGGCATATTTGCTGATTGCAAGCATATTTATAACGATGCACTCCACCTTATTTGGTATCAGTGGTCTCGATACAGTCGCCTTTGTGATATATAGCATTGTTGTTTTCCTTATTTCGGGAATTTTTCTTTCATTGAGAAGTACAATTTATGTCATCACGGTCAGTGTGGCCATCCAGCTTTTAGTTACTATTTTTGACCCGCAAACTACCGTGATCAGCCGGACAGACGTTTTTATTTATGTAACCTTTACCGTACCGATTCTCTTGATTTTTATCTATCACCGCAATCATGTTGAATCCGCCAGTCATAAGCAAATGAGCAATGCTTTGACGGAACTCCGCAATTCTGAAACCCACTGGCGGTCGCTGGCCTCCAATTCACCCGATTTGATTATTGAAATAGACCTAGATTATAAGATCAATTTTATCAATCGAGTGGCGAACGAAGCCGAGCGTAATCAGGTTGTTGGCCGAAGTATTACGGATTTTATCTATCCAGAATATCATGCCGCTATGTTTGCTGGTTTTGAGAAGTCTGTAGAAGATCAGCTTATTAGTGAATTTGATGGCAGAAATCTCAATTTAGCCGGGGAAGAAATTTGGTTTTCGGCGCGTGTTAGCCCCATCATCCGCAATAATGAAACAGCAGGTTTTATCATCAGCAGTCGGGATGTCACGGAGCATCGTGCGGCGGAACGGGCCCTGAGTTATTTTCAGGGGCGACAAGTTGAATTTCAGGTATATTTGACTCTCCTGCATGATATCCGCGCCCAATTAGCGGCATGTGCCAACATAACTGAAGTCTATAAACAAGCGGTCAAACTCGGTAAAGATGTATTGCTGTTTGACCGAATCGCACTCTTCATCATCGATGAAAAAAAACAACTTGTGTGCGGGACTTACGGAACAGATGCGCATGGTAACGTCCGTGAAGAATCAGATTATACCAGTCCCGTGGATAATGATGTGTGGCCGGAGGTCTTGCTCGCTGAGGAATCGGTTGTATTCTGGCGTGATGTTGATCTCACTGATTATAAAGAGACGGTGGGTCGTGGCTGGAAAGCGCTAGCCGGACTGTGGGATGGTAAAAAAATAATTGGTTTTGTGGTGACTGATAATTTGCTCACCCACTATGTAGCGCGCCCTTATGAAGAAGAACTCATTGCTATCTATGCC
>JBNLCD010000379.1:0-5853 GCA_050303635.1 Anaerolineae bacterium | reverse complement strand
AGGGTGACGCCGTGACCGTTATAGCCTACTGCAAAATACACATTCCGATACTCGCCACGCACCCCCATTGAACAATTACGCCGCAGACTAATGCCCAGAGTACCTGTCCATTTATGCACGAGGGGGAAATTCTTGCTCTTCGGCAAATAATCGACCATTGTTTGGTGCATCTTCTGGACGGCAGGTTCTATGGTGTTCGGCGTACCGGGGTAGGCTGTTTTATTGTTGAACAAATAGTCATAGGAGCGATTGCTTCCCCCACCAAAAACCATATGTCCTTCACGAGTAACCGTTGAATAGGAAATGCGATTGACATCATCCGAATAACCTGCTGTGCCATGCCAGCCCATTTCGGTTTGTTGTTCAGGCGTTAACGGTGATGTCGCGAAGACATGAGAATGGAGCGGGAAAATTGCCTTACGGAAATAACCCAATTTTCCAGTATAGCCATTCGTCGCCAGAACAATTGCTTTGGCTTTGACGGTTGCATGAGGTGTGACTAACTCAATTTCTTTACCCTCAATCACTTTATTGACCGGCGTTTGCTCATAAATTTCAACACCCTGTTCAATGAGGACAGGCTTTAGGCCACGAAGCAATTGCACACCATTAATTTGGCCTGCCGTAGGATCAAGCGTTGCGCCAACCACACCTTCTAAGGCAATTTTGCCTCGTAAGGCTTCACGGTCAAGATATTGAATTGGTATCCCCAATTGGTTAAGGAGTTCGGTTTCTTCATGTTCCAGTTCCGCATTTTCTTGACTGGTAAAAACATGTAATGAGCCATCCCGCCGATAACTGACATCCAAATTATGCTCACGAATGATTTCTTCAATCATGTCCATTGCAGAGCTAGTTGTATCGTAGATTTTCTTGATGATTTCAGGTGGGGTATGCGGTGGGGTGCCGTAAATCCAATTGAGCATCATGCCGCCATTGCGACCACTAGCACCATTCGCTAGTGATTTTGCTTCTAAAAGCACCACCCGTTTTTCAGGATAGCGTCGGCTAAAATGATAAGCCGTTGAAACACCGGTAAAACCACCACCAATAATCGCTAGATCGGCAGTGATATCTGTTTTAAGCGGCTCGCCGGGTTGATAATCCGGGGTGTAAGATGCCCAAACAGAGCGATTCTCATCAATCTCAAGTTTTTCTAGACTTGTTGGATAACCAAATCCAGCGGTAAGTTGCGAAGATTTAAGTAATAAGTTCTCAAAGCCACGGCTAAGACTATTCATAAAAATGACCTCAATTCGAGCGCCTGAGGCGGTTCATTAAATAACTAAGACCTGTGATTATAACACCAATAACTGGTAAATGCGCTGACACATGCTTAAGCTTAAGCTTCTAGTTCGCGCGCAATCTTATCAACGGTATTTTGAATAATTATAAGATCATCCTCGCCAAATTTACGTGGGCGACGCGTCTCCCACACTTCGATGACTCCCCATAACTCATTTTGGACATAAATAGGCGCAAATAATACTGTATTGACGCGATTAATCGCATATTCACGGCGATCTGGATTATTGGCGGGCATTGTCTTAATTTGAAAAATGAGATTTTCTTGAGGTTTATTACAAAGCCAATTTTTATATTGGGGCGTGGTATTTAAGTCATATTCTTCAAATAAATCTGAAACCTTCTCCATTGGATTGGCGGCTGGTCCCACGCCAAAGCCCGTAACTTGAGCAGTTTCTCTATTCAAGTTAACCTGACATACCCAGGCACTGGTGACATCCAATTTCGCAATCATTTTCTCAATGGTTGGTTTGCATTTTTTGTGAAATGGTAGTGACATCAAAATTTCCCTCTTCAATATAATTTTTACAGATTTTACGTTATTAATATCAGATCTCTCTGAAACTAGTATAAATTAAAATCGCGATTTTCGTTTTGTGCCAAACTTCTAATCTTGACTTAGAGTCAACTCTAAGATGTACACTAAGAACTCATCACAGTCTGGCAACAGACACATTTTTTACATCAGTCGAGATTATCTGGAGGTAAACTTATGACTGCAAAATCAAACGCCACGATGATGCGTCCGCTTGGACGTTCTGGAATTCAAGTTAGTGCCCTAGGCTTAGGATGCTGGGCCATTGGGGGTTTAGCACCCGGCGGTGGCTCAGCCAGTGGCTGGCATGGTGTGGATGATCAAGAATCGATTCGGGCTATCCACAAAGGCCTTGAAATGGGTGTAAATTTCCTCGATACCGCTAATATTTATGGCCACGGACATAGTGAAGAAGTTATTGCCAAAGCTATCCAAGGTCGGCGGGATGACGTCGTTATTGCGACCAAGTTTACATTTATGTTTGATGCGGAAACGCGTGAATTTATTGGAGCCGATGTCACCCCGGAAGGCATTCGTAAATCTTGTGAAGATTCTTTGCGTCGTCTCAAGACCAATTATATTGATCTTCTGCAATTTCATCACAATGATTATCCAGCTAAAGATGCGGGACCTGTCCGTGACACGTTAGAAGCATTGGTTGCTGAGGGGAAGATCCGTGCGTATGGGTGGAGCACCGATTTTCCCGATCGAGCACGGTTCTTTGCGGAAGGTGAAAACTGCACCGCAATTCAAGTGGAAATGAATGTAGTCGATGATGCACCGGATATCATTGAAGTCTGCGAAGAATTTGATCTTGCCGCGATTAATCGTGGTCCATTGGCAATGGGTTTATTAACTGGCAAATATACAGTTGATACAACATTGCCCGATGAGGATGTGCGCGGTCCCAATGCGCCCGATTGGATGAAATATTTCAAAGATGGCAAGCCTAATCCAGAGTGGATGAAGCGTATTGATGCGGTTGGCGAAATTCTGCGTAGCGAGGGTCGGAGTTTAGCGCAAGGCGCATTGGCATGGCTCTGGGCACGCAGTGAGAAAACGATCCCAATTCCGGGATTTAAGACGGTTGTTCAAGTCGAAGACAATGCAGGCGCACTGCAATTTGGTCCGCTTACCCCCGAGCAAATGCGTGAAATTGATACCTTGCTTGAGCGCCAATAAATTATCTCTGTAACAATAAAGTCACTGCTGTCTAAGGTTGGATAGCAGTGATTTTGCTTTGTCAAAATAAATTACCTAATCCTGCGGCAAACCTTGGACAAAAATCTGTATCAAATGGTCAAAACTCTCATCCCGTGAAATATTAATAGCAAAGCCACTCCGTATTTCTAAATCTACAAAGCCATGGAGGACACTACGAAAAGCGCGTACATAGTGTAGAACGCCTTCTTTGTTAAGTGCATAAGCATCCAAGACAGTAATAATCACATCAATAATCTGCTGGCTAATTGCTATGACTTCTATTTCCTCAGGAGCCGGGGCATTAAGTGTTACTGAGTAGATTCCGGGATTTTCATGGGCAAATTTGCGATAGGCTTGAGCAATATTTTTCATGGCCTCGTCTCCACTTCTACCAATGGCGGCCAGTTTTATGTGTTCAGCTAATTGTTTTAAACCCCATAATCTTATTTCTTGATGGAGTCCATCCAAACCTGTGACATGATTGTAGAGTGAAGGAACTCGAATATTGAGTTCCTTGGCAATGCTGGCTAATGTTACATGGGCCAAATCAGTTTCGTTCGCTTGTTGAATAGCGATCTGAATGACTTTTTCAGGTGTGAGAGTTCGCTTTTTCTTCGGCATATTGCTGTTCCGCATATTCTTTTAGTGTCTTTAGGCTTTTTTGCAATGATTTCTCTAGGAATTTAGCATCAATCATTTTGATTAGACGCGGTATCCAACCTTCCATTGATTCACGTGTGCGGACCAGTGTGCCTTGTTCTTGCGTCTCAAATTCCCAGATATGGTTAGCATACGTACCGAATGCTTTGCCTGTCCAGCCGATTGTCGTTTGGGGCTGAACAATTTGCAACTGTGAAACAATTTTGAGGCCAGCGGACTTCCACGTAAATACCGTTCCTTCAACTAAATCTCCATCGAAATTTGCTTGTGTTACATCTGTTTGCCATTCCGGCCACTTTTGGATATTGGTTTGGATAGTCCATACCATTTGGAGCGGCACCTCAATATATATTTCTTCAGCGGCAATGAGCGAAGCGTTGTGGTTAATGTCCATGTATTGTTCTCCATTTGACAAACTATTGCAATTAGAATATAAACTAATATTATTAGTTTGTCAAAGATCTCAATCATAAGGTAAATCAAAATGGCTAATAATCCTATCAACTTGACCGTGCGTTTTTTCTTAGAATTAGGGGCACTGTATGCAATGGGATATTGGGGATGGGTACAACATACAGGGATTTTAAAGTGGTTTTTGATGATTGGGTTGCCGTTATTAGCCGCTATCGTTTGGGGAACATTTCGGGTGCCCAATGATCCGAAGGTTCCACCCATTCAGGTCAGTGGAATCATGCGACTTATTATCGAATTTATATTCTTTGGCGGCGCTATTCTACTACTCTCTTTAGCCGCAAGACCTGTTCCAACCACAATATTTGGCGGGCTTGTCATTGTACATTATCTGTTCTCCTATGATCGAATCATCTGGTTGCTTCGTCAATAGGTAAAGGGATGGTTTTGAGCCATCCCTACAAAACAGGAATTTTAACCTTCATTGATGTCGATTAAACCTCTTGAATATGCACAATCGGCTTATCAAGGGATGTCAGTGTTTTGATCAATTGTAGCTTTGTTTCAGGTGTTAACCGCGCATAGATATGGGTGCGATCACCTTGGCCATCTTTGCAGTGGATATCAGGTACCATTTCCGCCAGTGTTTCTAGCCAAAAGTTACTGAGATCTCCCTTGATAGTAATTATGTATTCAGTCGATTCTTGAATCATGTTTTCTCCTAGTAACACAAGAAATAGCCGAATAGATTGGCTACTTCTTGTGTTTTCAACCTATAAAACTAATTGATTCTACCGTTTGACTTTCCCAATAAACGCGTATCGATCGCATCGTCTGTTAAAACCTCACCTGCGCGTACTTCTACAATGCGTGGTACCTTGGCGGCCAAGTCCTTATCATGGGTTACCATGACAATAGTACGCCCCTGATTGACCAATTCTTGGAAGAGATTGAAGACGATATTGGCGGATTCAACATCCAAGTTCCCGGTCGGTTCATCACCAACAATCACAGTAGGGTCATTAACTAAAGCGCGTGCAATGGCTGAACGTTGTTGTTGTCCACCGGATAGTTGTCCCGGATATTTTTCTGCATAATCGGCCATACCCACCATATCAAGCACTTCTAAGGCACGCGCTTGACGTTTCCCTTTGTAAGTTTTGCCGTAAATCATCGGCATCATGATATTTTCCATGACTGTCAATGAAGGCAAGAGTTGGAAGAATTGGAAAACAACGCCGACATTGTGCCCCCGCCATTCGGCCACTTGATCTTCATTCATATTGGTTAACCGTTGACCAGCGACATAAACTTCACCTTCGGTGGGACGGTCAATGCCTGTGACCATATTGATTAACGTGCTTTTCCCACTCCCGGATGGACCCACAACGGCCATAAAATCACCTTTGTCAGCATTCAAACTGACCCCACGCAGGGCTTGAATTTGGCCACCTTTGATGTCGTAGGTTTTCTTGACATTGTCCAGATTGATAATTTCACTCATTGTTTGTTTTCCTCACTTGGTTGACAGTGAGCCATCAAGCGATAACTCACTGATTTTGGCTAATTAGATTTATTGGTAACGAAGAATATCAGATACAGTCCGACGGGCCGCAGACAATGACGGCCAAATACTGGAAACGGTTGCAATGAAAAGCACACCTAGTAACCCAGAGAAAATAATCACAGGTGAAACAGCAAAGTCAATGAATTCACCAAACGGCAAGAGTTCCATTAAA
>JBNLCD010000378.1:0-5856 GCA_050303635.1 Anaerolineae bacterium | reverse complement strand
GGGGTTCTTTTATTTATAACAGTGACTATCACAGCGACGACGAACGCTATGAAAACTTGGAACCCGTCAGTCGGACCGATGCTTATGCCGCGGATATCACCTATGGAACCAATAACGAATACGGCTTTGATTATTTGCGCGATAACATGGTGAAAACGATTGACCGTCGGGTCCAACGCGGCTTCAACTATGCGATTGTCGATGAAATCGATAATATTTTGATTGATGAAGCGCGTACGCCATTGATTATTTCCGGTACGGCTAGCGAACCTTCAGATTTATATCGCCAATTTTCTGAAATCGTGAAACCCCTCAAAAATTCATCCGAAGAATCGGTTGAATTAGAAGAACCCGATGGTGATTACGTCTATGATGTCAAAACCAAGACCGTTTATTTAACGGACGAAGGTATTGAAAAGGTTGAAAAAGCCTTTGGTCGTACGGGCCAGATGGAAGGCGATAACCTCTATAGCCCTGAAAACTCTGACGTGATCCCTTATCTTGATAATGCTTTGCGCGCGAAAGTTGCTTACCAACGCGACAAAGAATATGTGGTCAGTAATGATGGCCAAGTCGTTATTATTGATGAATTTACCGGGCGTATGATGCACGGGCGGCGCTTCTCGGAAGGTCTTCACCAAGCGATTGAAGCCAAAGAAGGCGTGAAGGTTCAAAATGAAAATGTGACCTTAGGGACCGTGACTTTCCAAAACTTCTTCCGGATGTATGACAAATTATCGGGTATGACGGGTACAGCAGAAACCTCATCCGGTGAATTTCGCCAAATCTATGATTTGGATGTCTCTGTTATCCCGACGCATCGTCCGGTTATTCGCGACGATCAAGATGATGTCATCTTCCTCACGGAAGAAGAGAAATTTAACGCGATTATTGAAGATATTCGTGAATGTCAGGAACGCGGCCAACCTGTGCTGGTGGGTACCGTGGCGATTGAAACCAGTGAACGCCTGAGTAAAGCCCTGAAGCGGGCCGGTGTGCCGCATGAAGTTTTAAACGCGAAGCAACACTTCCGTGAAGCGAGTATTATTACCCAAGCTGGGAAACCCGGTGCGGTAACTATCGCTACGAATATGGCGGGGCGTGGTGTTGATATTTTGCTGGGTGGTAATCCTGAAGGTATGGCCCGCGATAAAATGCGGAAGCAAGGTGTCGAAATCACCGAAGCTACACCTGAAGAATGGCAAGCCGCCTTGGCCGAAACAAAGGCCGAAGCCGCCGAAGGTCGCAAGAAAGTTCTTGAAGCAGGCGGTTTATATGTGTTGGGCACCGAACGCCATGATGCGCGCCGGATTGACAATCAGTTACGCGGCCGTTCCGGTCGGCAAGGTGATCCCGGTACCAGTCGCTTCTATCTCAGTCTTGAAGATGATTTGATGAAGCGCTTTGGGACTGAACGCATCAAGAACTTCATGTCATGGGCGGTGCCATCCGATCAACCGATTGAAAATCGCTGGATTAGCAAGTCCATTGCACAAGCTCAAACCCGTGTTGAAGGCTACTATTTTGATGTCCGGAAGCGCGTACTTGAATACGATGATGTGGTCGACAAGCAACGGCGCGCGATCTATCGCCAACGTCAAGAAATCTTAGATTCAGATACTGAAGTCCGTCGTTCCCGTATTCAGGAAATGGTTGCCGAAGAAATCGGGGCATTGTGTGATGTCCACTTGCCCGAAGGTTTCCGTGATGACTGGGATTTCGATGAACTCTATCGTCAAGCCTTGACCATTTTCCCGGTGCCATCCGATATTACGCCGGAAAAATTATCCCAAATCAAGGAAGTTGAAGAGATCGAATTAACCTTGGTGAAGGGTGCATTGCGGGCGTATCAAGAAAAGATCGAGACCATCACACCCGAAATTATGCCGCAAGTTGAACGGCAAATTATGCTCGACGTGATTGATAAATTATGGGTACGTCACCTCACTGATTTGGACGTTCTGCGTGAAGGGATTGGCTTGCAAGCCATCCGTCAACGTGACCCGCTCGTGGAATATAAGATTGAAGGGTTCCGCATGTGGGAAGCTTTGCATGAAGAAATTGGGAGCGTGATTGTCCGTAACCTCTTCCATGTTCAATTGGTGCGTCAACAACAACAACAAGTCACCAATATTCGCGAAGGCCGTGCGGATATGCAAACCAGTGCGAATGGAGCCGGTGCCGGTAAACCCGAACCCGTGCGCGCCACCGCCAAAGAAAGATTAGGCCGCAACGACCCGTGTTGGTGTGGCAGTGGCAAGAAATACAAGCATTGTCACTATCGCGAAGATCAAAAAGAGCGGCAACTCGTCCGCTAGGATAACCTGTGTTTTGGTTTAATGTGGCTTGAATAATTGGGATATTGAAATGCGGGAGAGGCATGCCTCTCCCGTACGAATTCATTTTGTCCAGAGATAAACTTTGTAGGGACGACCCATGGGTCCATGGGTCGTCCGTTTTTATAGCACCCTTATTTTGGCAAACGTCATAAGAAGCGCGGTAGGCTGAAGCCATACCGCTAGTCATAAAAACAAGCATGCTGAAGCAAGCTGTGATTCTCTTGACCGACAGTTCCAGCCAATCATGAGACAGGCCAATAAACCACCTTGATATAAACTAATTCCGAGAATATCTCCTAGCAAGGGTCTGCAGGCCCTTGCTTGACCAAAACTCATCACTAAGATGACTAAAAAAGCCCTGCTAATCGTCAGCAGGGCTTTTTTTAAGGAGTGAATTATTGCGCTAAAAACAATTCTATCTAGGAAGCAATAGCCGAACCAAAGCCTTTTTGGAGTGCGCCATGCACAGCATCAACCAAAACAGGGGGATAGAGAGGCTTGTCTACAAAACCGACACAACCAAGTTGCATAAGTTTGCCGTGAATATGCTGGATGGGCATCGCGGTGACAACAACAATCGGGATTGTGTTGAGATGCGTTGAGCGTTTTAGATCATTCATTAAAACAATACCATTACGCTGTTTTAAATTAATGTCCATCAATATTAAGTCAGGGCGCTTTAAATCAACAACATCCTCAAATTGCAGGGTGTCGGTGAGTAATTGAACTTCATGTCCCATGTCTTGGAGGGCTTGTTGGATCAAGATTTGCTCAGATGGTTCTTCTTCAACAACCAATATGCAAGCCATCACGTTTTCCTTAAATATACAATTAATTCATTTTACTATACGTATTACAAATTTTATCGGACTTAAAAATTTGTCAAGAAAGTGTTTAGATATATCTAAATAGGTTCATTAGAGACACCTTACATTTTTTAGATTTAGAGGTTATGAGTAAGGTTTGTTGAGACCATAGCGATGATCTTTGAAAATTGAATAGGGATATCGATGGCGGACAGCATATATGCTATCCCTACATGCATCTACTTGTGAACAGAATTGTGTAGGGATGGGATACATCCCGTCCGTGACTACATATCCTGATTATTTTAGCAAACTACATTACTGTGATGTTATCGGTAGTCGGGTTGCAAAAATGAGAATTTTGAATCAAAAACACCTCTCATCTCAGGAAGAGACAAGAGGTGTTCAATTGATGTCGAATGAATAGTTGTGAATTTATTCGAGTTCAACTGCCATGGCAACAGCTTCACCACCACCCAAACATAAGGCGGCTACACCACGCTTCAGGCCACGTTGTTCAAGGGCATGAATAAGGGTGACGAGAACACGGGTCCCGCTGGCACCCACGGGGTGTCCAAGAGCAATTGCGCCACCATTCACATTGAGTTTTTCCATCGGCAAGATATATCCATCACGTTCCAAACCACGGATATCCGCGATTACTTGGGCGGCGAAGGCTTCATTGACCTCAAAGAGATCAACATCTTCCATGGTCCAACCCGCGCGTTCCAATGCCACCGGAATAGCCTTCACAGGAGCATAGAAAATCCATTTCGGATCAACAGCGGCTTGACCATAGCCCACAATCTTAGCAACAGGCGCGTGCCCGTTCTTTTCAGCATAAGCACGGCTGGAAACGACCACGGCGGCGGCCCCATCATTCAAACCGGGGGCATTCCCCGCTGTGACACGACCATCCTTATCAAAGGCCGGACGTAATTTGGCCAGACCTTCAATTGTGGTATCCGCGCGAATCGGCTCATCGGTATCAACGATGATGGTATTGCGACGTTGCTTGACTTCGACGGGTACAATTTCAGCTTTGAAGCGCCCGGCTTCGGTGGCTTCGGCGGCTTTCTTGTGACTTTCGTAAGAGAGTTCGTCCATTTCTTCACGGGAAACTTCAAATTGATTGGCGATGAATTCTGCCGCATCACCCATAATCCAGTTTTCCATTTGGCACCAGAGGCCATCATGTTGCAAGGCATCAATTATTTGCACATGACCGTATTTGGAGCCTTTACGCATGCTGGTATTGAGGAAGGGAGCATTACTCATGCTTTCCATACCACCGGCGACGAATAAATCGCCATCACCAGCTTTGATGCTACTGGCGGCGAGCATGGTCGCTTTGAGACCACTCCCGCAGACTTTATTAACGCTTAAACCACCCACCTTATCGGGGTAGCCGGCACCAATCCAAACTTGGCGCGGGGCGGCTTGGCCAACGCCAGCGGAGACAACATTCCCAAGGATGATTTCTTGCACATCTTCGGGGTTAATACCGCTCCGTTCAACTGCACCTTTAACGGCAACTTGACCGAGTTCAACTGCGCTCAATGAGCCAATTGCACCGAGTAATTTGCCTTGGGGGGTTCGGGCAGAACCAAGAATAACGATATCGTTTGCACCATTTTCATTACCGCTCATAATAATAAAAGGTGTCCTTTCGTAAATTGCTTTATGGGGAAATCAAATCTTCGTTCGGTTAACCATTATACCTTTTAACCCCAGCTTGGCTACACTGGGGTCAAATCTTATGACTTATTGCAGGTCATTTCGCGTGATGATTAGCGCCATTTCCATTCAGGCGTGGCACGTTGTAAAACAGAGCCCATCGCAATTTGTAAATCTTCAGTATGGAAGAGGGGCGCTTGCTCAATGGCTTCTAAATTCAAGCCGGGGGTTTCATTGAGCACACCTTGAATGGTCCTCTTAGCGGCGGAAACAGCCAATGGTGCACAACGACTGATTTCATCGGCCCATTTTTGGGCAGTCGCTTCAAATTCTTCGTGGGGCACAATATCATTCAAAATTCCCCAACGATCAGCGGTTTCAGCATCAATCCGCCGTGAGGTCAGGATAAGTTCTTTTGCCCGAGTCGCACCGACCAATTGAGTCAAGCGAGTCGTTCCGCCGACATCGGGAATAATACCGACACGGGTTTCTTCCAAACTCATTTTGAGATTGGGTGCGGCTACTCGAAAATCGCAAGCCAAAGCAATTTCCATGCCTGCTCCCAAGCAATGTCCATGAATCAGGGCGAGAACGGGCAAGGTTGATTCAGTGAGACGGGTCACTTGAGCTTGCCAATGACGCGTAGTCTCATGGGGACGTTGCGTCCAATCTTCACCCATCACTTCCGCATTGCCGCCCATCGCTAAAATATCGAGGCCAGCGGAGAAAGATTTGCCTTCGCCTCGCAGGACGATTAAACGCATATTGGGGGTGCGTTCCGCAATACCGACCGCTTCAGCCATATCTTCGAGTAAGCCGATTTGAATAGCATTACGTTTGTCGGGGCGATTAAAGATAATCTCAAACCAATTATCATGAACTTCAGTTTTAATCCAATCACGCATATAAAACTTCCTTTAAACTAAAAAAATAATCTCTCATAACAGTGTAATTCGTGTGGGAAATATATCTACGGTAAATTTGAGTAGGTTCTTAAGACGATATTGAAAAAGAGTTTTCAATCTTTTGATGTA
>JBNLCD010000377.1:0-5857 GCA_050303635.1 Anaerolineae bacterium | reverse complement strand
CAAGTGCTGAGTGACGAATACAGATCATTATTGTTTGATATTAGGTAATAGGTTGTTCCGGCGGTTAAGGTCGCGTTTAAGCCATAGACTCCAGCAACGCTGTGTGAAAATCCCCCGCCAACATAAGAAGATTGGTTGAAAGGTAAGGCTGGATCATAACTACCTTCATATAAATAGAAATAGATTGCATAGAACGCTAAACGATTGACTTCTATCGTATAGTCACCGGTGCTACTGACCGTAAACATCAAGGTATCGCTTGGGTAATATTCTGCTACTCCAAAGAAACAATCGCCACCTGTGTTGGGGATGTTTCTTAACAAGGTATCATCGGCCAACGTTGGGCTTGGGCTGGATGATAACCCCGTAACGATGGACGCTATAAGCACAATCATAGTTGCTAACTGAACGAATTTTCTCATCAAGATTTCTCCGAAAATGTAGGTACAGGTTTAGTCAGGTTACTCCAGTTGATTTAGCAGGATAGTTTAGTAATCATGTAGGAATTATATGTTATTCCGAATGTTGAGTCGAGGTGAGTAGGCTTTTTGGGTCGTAGGCTTAATTGTTCTTAGCAGAATAGCAGTTACAGCACACCACTGAGGCTGAAGGGGAAAACAAAAGACCCACCTGTGGTAAAAGGTGCAACAGGTGGGTTATAGACTTATCTAATCTTGTTAAATTTATTCAACAACAGTCACATTATCCGCTGGAAGCCAAACGGTTGTGCCTTGGCCACCAATCCAAATTTCATACCATAGTTGACCATCAATTTCGGTGCTACTCATGACGAGATGGGTATCGAAGCCGTTGCCGTCGTAATCTTGCGGAAGCCGCAATTCGTTGCCACTGCCATCACGCACCACATCCCCCCCCGCTGATTCATAGACAGGTTGGGCTTGGCTTGTACTGATTGAAATCATACCGATTTGTGGATTCGGTAATAAAGGTGGTAATCCTTCGCAAGTGATGCTTGTTGGTGAGACAAATACACCACTCGAGTCAGTAAAATCTGATACATTGAGATTATCGTATTCAAAATGGAGATCTGACCATGTACCGGGTCCTGCGATGATATAGGTATATGTATCAAGCGCAACAATTTGGCCGGGGGTAGGCAAATTGGGTCCGGTACCGTTTATCCGGTATTCGTTACCTACATAACCCGCATTTACGAGAGTAAACTGAATCACTAAATTGCCACCACTGCAATAAGCGCTACCCGTTTCAGCACTCGCTTCTTCCACTTCTTCGAACGAAATAGCAATACCAACAATCAAAATGATTAGGATAAGGCGAAAATATTTTGTTAAACGCATGGGTTCACTCCTGCTAGATTATTAGTTTATGATGTCTTTTTTTTCGGCTCACCGACAGGCCATATCCTGTTCCGACACAGCGTTGTCACTACTTCCCCAAAAAATCAGGGCGGATTGAGTGGTATGTCATCAGATAAAATACCATCAAAAATCTATCCGATTAGTCGAGAATATGTACTATTTAGGGTTTATCAACAACAAAATATATCATTCAGTTGGCGCTGGTCAGCTATAAAACGCCGCTCAAACTGAAATAGAGAAGTGCCGGACAGACAAAACAGGCATAGACAATATGCAAAATGAAGGAAAAGCCCATGACCGTGCGCCCAAATGAACGGGTTTGGCGGTGCGCTTGCGCGGAGTAGTAGCCACCCATAATGAGACCGACTAGCGGTAAGAGCGACAGCAGGAAGATAATCCAGCGGGCAGGCATAGACATACCCACCTGATCGAGAGAGAGACGGTTAATCTCCTCCCGATAGGTGGGTTGCACATAGTTTTGTCGATTTCGTCGACGCATCGTTTGGCCTAGAGTTCGAGGTAATCCCGCAGGAAACGACTACGATTCGGATGCCGCAATTTACGCAGAGCTTTGGCTTCAATTTGGCGGATACGTTCACGGGTCACGCCGAAATGTTGGCCCACTTCTTCAAGCGTATGTTCGCGGCCATCTTTAAGACCGAAGCGCAATTCAAGCACTTCACGTTCACGATCATTGAGATCGGAGAGAGCCCCGCGTAATTGTTCTTTGAGCAATTGACGGGCGGCGGCTTCAACCGGACTCATCATCTTGTCGTCTTCAATGAAATCACCGAGCAGGCTGGAATCTTCTTGACCAACCGGCATATCCAGTGACATCGGTTCTTGCGAAATGCGCAAAATCCGGCGCACCTTGATCGAAGCGCGCAGTAATTTGCGTTTCAAAGTGGGGTCAAGCGGAATTTCGGCTTCTTCAGCTTTGCGAATCTCCGCCACTTCGTCATCAGACAAGAAGCCACTTTCCAGCGCCAACCGTTCCATGGAGGGTTCTTTACCCAATTCTTGAATCAGTTCACGTTGAACGCGCATCAAACGGTTAATGGTTTCAACCATATGCACCGGAATACGAATGGTGCGGGCTTGATCGGCAATGGCGCGGCTAATGGCTTGGCGAATCCACCACGTGGCATACGTACTGAATTTGAAGCCTTTGGTATGATCGAATTTTTCAACGGCACGCAGGAGGCCGATATTGCCTTCTTGAATGAGGTCTAAAAAGCCAATACCCCGTCCCATATAACGTTTGGCCATACTGACCACCAAACGTAAATTGGCGCGTGTCAAAACTTCAGCGGCTTGATTACCCCGGAACATGGCGCTCGTAAATTCTTCGCCAGCGCAGTCCGTGTAATAATCAGGGTCGGCGTCAATCCATTCTTGGAAGACTTCAACCGTGGGTAAGGTGGCGGTCTCTTGATAGACACCGTTAATCTTCGTCTGTAATGGCTCAGGTATCAGATAGAGCGAATGGAACACTTCAAAGACATCTTGGGCGAGTTCATGCCATTCATCATCGCGGCCCCAAGATTGTTGTTCCAAGAATATACGGATATAGGAGGGCGCATCATCGTCCCATGTATAGCGCAAGTTCATGGCTTCGGCTAAAAACAGTGTTAAATCAGGCGGGTCAAGTTCATATTCAGCGGAGCCTTTTTCAACTTGGACCCAATGGTCCCACGTGTGGGCATAGAGTGCCTTGAGGATACTCAAGGGATCTGTCGCGCCTGTTTCTTCAGCCAAGCGTTCAGTCAAATGATTGAGGAAAACAACCGCCGCAATTTGGACGGACAGCCAGGTTTCGCGATTGGAATCGAGTAATTCAACCTGACCAATTTCCTTAAGATAAATGCGCACCGGATCATCTCCTGCCACTGCTTGACGTTCAGCTTCAGCGGCAAGGGCGGCTAGCTCTTTATCATCGGGATTGAAGTCACTATCTTCAATATCTGATAATGCTTTGTTGAGATCAATGTCGGTGTTGTTATCTTGCAATTTCCCAGTTCTTCCACTAGTCCCTAATGCGGACATAATTTCGATTTGTATTATAGTGCGGAATGACAATTTTGCGCCAATGATTACCCGCTGTGTGGAGCAAAATTAACACAATATCTACATTCTTTTAGCGCAAATCTTGAATCGCTGATTGAATGAGCGATTTGGCGCGCGTTAATCCTCGGATTAATAACGGATCGATGCCGGAACCCTCTTCGGCAGTATTATACATAGCATCTTGCTCTAGAAAATAGAGCTCGCTTGTTTCGCGCTCAATGCTGATTAAACGCATTTCCAGCACCAAACGCAGAAATTCACGGGTATCCAAAGCGGCCGTATCTTCTGACCAACGATTGGTCTGCTTGAGCGCACTTTGGAGCTCGCGCCGATGTAAGGCCGAAGTCTTCTTATGAAAGGCTTCCAAGGGCGCAGGCAAGACGGCTTCGACTAAATCAGCTAATTCGGGCGTCAAATTTTGCTGGATAAAATCCTCCGGCTCAATTTTGTTCTGCTCAGCCGCCCGTCCAATCAAGCGCAGTAACTCTTGATGATCTGAGCGGGTAAAATCTTTTACACCAAAAGGCTCCAAAACCCTTATCGCGACTTCATCCGGTTCGGCTAAAAGCGCTAATTGGCGCATTTTACGATCTGCCGCAAAAACCCACAATGGTTCTTTTAACAAGATCGATAGACAGTAGCGTTCGAGTTCGAGCGCCCGATTGCCTAAGCGTTTGACCCGCGCACTCGCCTGAGCGGCGGCGGGCGATGTGTTCGATGGCGGTTCGGGTGGACCATTCCGTTGAACAGGCTGTCTATTATGTTGAATACGCGTATCTTGGCGTTTTGGTTTTATCGATTGGACATTTTGACGGGCTAATTGCAATAAATCTTTCTCAGGAATGTGCAATCGCATGGCCAAACGCTGGATATTTTGATTGCGTTGCAAATCGTTTTCCGTCGCAAATAATAATGGCAAAACTTGGGCGGCGGCTCTTTCACGATCATAAACACTATCTTGGGGCGAAATATCGCGCGTCCCCACAGAAATCACATAATCAGCCAGGGGAATCGCTTGTTTGACCACTTCGGGCCATTGGTCCGAATGCGCCCGTATAAATTCGTCGGGATCTTTACCTTCGGGCAATTGTAAGATGCGTGTATCGAGTTTCAATTGACCGGATAAACTCATCATGCCCCGCGCATTAAAGTTGACTTGGGCGGCATCTTCATCGGCCCCGCTCAAACTTTCATGCACCACATTGAGGCCGCGCATCGTGGCGGCAACCCCCGCATTATCGGAATCGAGCGCTAAAATCAGGCGATTGGCATATTTGGCGAGTTGTTGGGCTTGGGTCTGCGTGAGGGCGGTTCCCATCTGCGCGACGACATTTTTATAACCCGCTTGATGCGCCTGAATCACATCCATATAGCCTTCAACAACCACGACGGTTTCGCTCTCGCGGATATGCCGGCGCGCCATATCCATGCCATAGAGCAAACGACTCTTGTCAAAGAGCGGGCCTTGGGGTGAGTTCAAATATTTGGGTTGTTGATCTGCTTCGAGTGCCCGTGCCCCAAATCCAACCGTGCGTCCGCGACTATCGCGAATCGGAATCATCAAGCGATGGCGAAAACGATCATAGGTGCGGTCGTTGTCTTCTTTGTGAACCGCTAATCCGGCGGCCAGCACATCTTTAGTCTGGTAGCCCAATTGCGTAAAATAATCGAGGCTGGCTTGCCATTCATCCGGCGCATAACCAATGCCAAAGGCGCGCACCGTTTCCTCATTGAGGCCGCGATGCTGGACATATTCGCGCACAATTTGCGCTTTCGGATTTTCGAGTAATTGCTTGAGATAAAATTCACTGGCCGAGTTGAGCAGGCCTAAGAGGTTATCAGCATTTTCTTGTTCAGCTTGCGCTTGCGGCGAACGTGGCTTGAGTTCAATTCCGGCACGTTCCGCCAGGTTTTGTAGCGTTTCACGGAAATCCCAGCCTTCCGCCTTCATCATGAAACCAAAAACATCACCGCCTTCACCACACGACCCGAAACAGCGCCATGTCTGGGTTTCGGGAAAGACCACAAACGAAGGCGTTTTTTCGTTATGGAACGGGCAGAGACCTTTATAGTTACGGCCTGCCCGTGCTAAAGGGGTATAGCTTTGCACCACATCTATAATATCCAGACGGGCTTTAATTTCATCAATTTCTGACATCGGCTTGGAGGGTTAAGTTGATTGTCGGGTGAATGTTGATTATAGTCCCTTGCGGGGGTGCTGGCAAATATGAAACCCGTTAGTGTTTGCGAGTGACCTTGTAAAAAATCAACATATTGAAGTTGATATAACATAATTAATTATAAATTTTGGATTTATTGTTTAGTGTATAATATTTATTAGTTGTATTTACATAATTATCGATAGAGTATTTAACTTATGGTTGATTTTGGTTCTTTTATGACAGTAGCCCAATTAGTCTTTGCTTTACTTATAAATCCTGCTTTAAAAC
>JBNLCD010000376.1:0-5878 GCA_050303635.1 Anaerolineae bacterium | reverse complement strand
ATACGATGAGGATTATAATCCCATCGGTGCCTATGAAGGTTTTGTTGATGTCGCTACAGGTGACAGTGCTGAAGCAGAATTGCAAGCACTGACCATCTATCTGGATGTTAATGGCGAAGCGGTCCAATTGTTAGCTGAACTAGCCGAAGATCAAACCACGGCTAATATTATGATAGCTAATCCTGAAACAGGGGATGTCGCTGTAGAGTTTAATCTTGATCTGAGCAATATTGGGCAAATCTTCGATGTCAATTCCGATAATAGTGCACTGTTGGTGGCCAGCGAAGCCAGTATTTATACGCTCGATACTACCGGTGGTGAATTATCAGAACCCCTCTACACCTCCGAAGCTGAATACCCTGAATTTGATACAGCGGCCTTTAGTCCAGATGGTAGTTTGGTTGCATTGACTGAATATGATACCAACACTGTATATATTGTTGATGTCGCAAGCGCCGAAATTGTTGTTTCTGTCGATCGCAGTGAAAACTATGATGCCTTAGACCATGCAACTTTCAATGCCGATGGCACGATCCTATTTATCGTCGAACGTAGTGGTATTTTGGTCATTGATGTAGCTAGTGGCGAGTTATTGGCTGATCTTCCCAATATTGTCGACGGTAATTTGGAAGATTTCGCAATCAGTGCGGACGGTCGTATCCTTGTAGGCGGCGGTTATGAAGCTGTCATGATTTGGGGCGTTCCGGGCGAATAACATATAGATCATCAATAAATCTGAATAACCATTAAGGGGGATCAATTATCCCCCTTTTTATTTGTTGTATTTGTTATATAAAATTAATTTCCCCAGATCAATAACCTCTTGAGTTTGACTTTTTCGATAAGCTTATAATAATAGTCTTATCGAACTGGTAAAATTTTCTATAATTTAGATAAAGCTAAGAAGCCGTTTCAATGCTGTTATAAACTCGTTTAAATAAGTGTCAAGAATGTATAGATACTGTGCAATTGCTTGCCATAAAAATTAAGCCTGTGCTATCGTTAAACTAGCAGAAAATTTATCTTAGACAACAAATTCTAATCAATATAATGGTAAAACCTTAATGTTGTTACATATTCCCCAATCCGTATCAGATTTTGTAGATACACATTTAGATTCATTTCTTAAATGGGAATTACTTCGTTTCTTTTATAGTAATGATCATGTTGCTGATACTGCATCACAAATAGCCAATCAACTCAAGCGCAATGTGCAAGTTGTGCGTACCGCATTACAAGCCCTTGTCCAAACCGGTATTATTCACCGCGTCCATTTTGAAGATATTGAAATTTATACTTTAACTGAGGATGACAAATTACGACAAAGCCTAAATAAATTTATGGAAACAAGCCAGCAACGTCATGCTTATTTGCAGATCATGTATGCTATCATGCGGCGCATTCGGTAAAATCTGATGGATTTAATAGCAATTAATCAATTTTTGCTAGTGACCATGTGGTTTGCATTTGCTGGCCTCGTGTTTCTTTTGGCATTGATCGCACGTTTTTATGAAGCCCAAACTAAAATGCCAACTTATTATCGATATTATATTATCCCGGTGATAACAAATGGCATTGGAACCGCTCGCTATGCCAGTATCAGCCAATGGGGCGGAGACTGGATTGGCGATTTGTTAATGAGTATTACGGGCGTCATTCTCGTTATTCAATGCTATTTTCTGTATCGTAAGATGACTAGCTAAATTGGGTAGTATTGCTAAATTAGCCGTTGGATAGCTGGCATTATCCAACAGCCAATCATCGTTTTACAAAAGCAACTACTATTCTAAATAAGTATAGTAAGGACGGTCAGGTTTTGCTTAGTTTTCAAATCTTATTAAGTACAATAGGTCCTGTTTCTATACTCGTTATGCTCATTGTGTTTAGTGAGTTTAGCCGCCGTTTGGCAGTTGTCGTACGTGCTAAGCCCTTCCATAGAGGTTTTTATGTTGCGGCGGGTTTTGTCGCCATTGGTTTGGCCTATCGACTTTTAAATGTTGGTCAACCAACCAGTTATTTTAATATTTCAGAAAATCCAGAAACCGCAAGTTGGTATATTGTGCCAATTGCCATGGGTTTATTTACCGGAATAGGCGTGGCGTGGCGGTATTGGGGTTGGTTGATATATGCTAGTGAATTTGGTGATATGTAGGACATTCTGCAATGCATACAAATGATCAAAGGTTGTAACTTTGACAGAGCAATTTTCGCCGTTACCTAAACATTCGATTGCGGATGTTCGGCAACATAGTTTTCAAGCAAATATTATTGCCGGGCTAGATAGCACAATACATTATGCTAGCCCTGGATTGAATATTACACCTGATGAATTTAGCCAATTAAATCTTCGTGATTTGATTGTCCCAGCTCATCAGGCTGATTTTGATTCTACTTGGAAAAAATTTATTGATTCCACTGAACTAGAATATGAAACGCTGACGCATTTCATTATCAACGATGCAGATATTCCGATGGTTATGAATATTCAGCGGCTTCCGCAGGGCGATGAATGTCTCTTAACCGTCCAATCTAAACAAAGTGTTGCTGAACAAGCGCTATTCCCCGCCATTCAAGCTGTTACACAAGCGATCGGCAAACAAAGTCTTGAAGATATTTTAAGTTTAATTTTGAGTTATATTGTACGCTTTGTGGAATGTGATGGGGCCGCTATCGTATCCCTAAGTGAACAACATGTTTTTCAACATTGGAGTAGTGAGGAGCATCATCCCGGCGATTATCCGGTCAACGAAGTTATTGGCTCAAACACCACAGCGGTTTTGCGCAACACCAAAGACTATCTCATCATTGAAGATACCCACAAAAGTGAATATTGGTCCAAATTAAGTGATTTGCCGCTACGGAGTTGGCTTGGTATTCCGCTTGTTTATCAAGACGGATTCATCGGTCTCATTGATATTTATTCATTTAAAGTCAACAATTTTACGACGGAAGATGCCAATATCGCGATGAATTTCGCAAGCCAAGCGGCAATGGCACTCTTTAACGCTCAATCCCATTTAGAGTTGAAGAAACGAACTGAACATTTGCATGCGATCAACGATGTTGCACTCGCTATCAGTCGTCTTAATTTAGAAGGTGTTATTGAGGTTGTTTATCAAGAAATAAGCATTCTGCTTGATACCAGCTCATTTTTTATTGGGCTATATGATGAAAAATCCAAAATGATTGAGCTTCATTATGTCCATGATAATGGGAAACGTATGCCCAACTATGCAATGGTCGTTAATCCAAGAACAAGTCTAGCGGCATGGGTTCTCCACAATCAAACTCCGATGCTGGTCAATGATGCCGACTATGATTCATTGCCAACTGAATCAAGTTCGTATGGGGGCGAGACCCGAAGCCTGATTATTGTGCCGTTAATTGTCCATGATGAACCAGTGGGTGTCCTTTCTGTACAAAGTTATGAACCTCATAAATTTAGCCAGCAAGACGTCAATATGCTGGAAATTATTGCAGGGCCTACCGCAATTGCTATTCGAAACGCGACACTTTATGAAGATTTGCGTTCGCAACTCGAGTTAGTCAGCAATTTGCAAGAGTTAGCCCGCACGATCATTGCGACTGAAGACACCCAAGTGATGATGGATAGCGTCACAGCTACATTGCGCGAGCATTTTGAATGTAATGCTTGCACCATAATTTTACGTGAGGGGAAATATATTGGTATTGTCTCAAGTTCAGGCATTGAACCAGAGCTCATAGAAAAGGCTAATCGAGAATGGGATTTTGATGATACGTCACTCATTTCGGTTCAAGTGATTAAGTCAGGGCAAGCTGTTTATATTTCTGATACTCATGAACTCGAATTCCAATATCTTGACCCACAGCTTCGGTCTTTAATTGTGATTCCGCTTACCACCAAACAAAAAATCCTGGGGACACTATCAGTTGACAGTTATATGCCAAATGCTTTTACTGCTGAACATGAAAGAATCCTCAGCATTGTCAGTTCGCAATTGGCGGCGGTCTTAGATAATCGACGCTTGCTCGATGATTTACGTGAACATACCCAAGAACTAAAACTGGCATACGAACAATTACAAGCTCTTGACGAATTACGACACGAACTTGTTAATAATGTCAGCCATGATTTACGCGCCCCATTATCTTTTATTACAGGTTATGTCGGCTTGATGCAAGCCGGTGATTTAGGTGATATTACACCCGAACAAACTGATGCACTTTCGGTCATTGAACGCAAAGTTAATTCTATATTGCGCTTGATTGAAGATATTATGTCGATGGAACGTATCCGCTCCGAAAATCTTCGTCTGCAAGATGTCGATATCAATGATTTAGTGCGGGAAGCAGTCGCCGGAGCCAGTATTGCCTACAATACATTTAATCTAACAATTCGCACCACAGATCAATCTGTAAATACGCGAGTTGATCCTGATCGCATTAACCAAGTATTGGACAATCTGATTACGAATGCCATCAAATATTCAAATAAAGATGGCTTCATCAATGTTTCAACCGAACTCGTTGAAGACGGCAAGTTCGTCAAAATTGCGGTAGAGGATGAAGGGGTTGGCATTCCACCGGAAAAATTAAGTCGTATTTTTGAACGCTATTTTCAAATCACAGAACATTCAATGGCTGAAAAAGGGGTGGGACTTGGACTCGCCATTGTGCAACAAATCGTTAATGCACATCATGGTCGCGTTTTTGTGGAGAGTGAAGTCGATAAAGGTAGTACATTCTGGTTTACACTTCCGCTTTAGGAAAGGGTATCGATTGTGGCATTTCAAGTGACAGATATTATTGACCGTTCATCTCCGCTTTGGCAGGAGTTTAAAGCAATGCCGAAAATTGAACTGCATCGCCATCTTGAAGGTGCAGTCCGGTTAGAAACATTGCTTGAGGTGGCACGGGAATATCGTATTGATTTGCCTGCTTATTCGGCTGAAGAACTTCGCCCTTATGTTCAAGTGATGAGTCAGGATATTGCCAATAACAAGAATTTTTTATCGAAATTTAGTTCACTCCGTCAATTTTTTGTCTCAGAAGATGTTATTCGCCGAGTTGCCCGTGAAGCTGTCGAAGATGCGGCGCTAGATAATATTCGTTATATGGAATTACGCTTTACCCCATATGCTGAAGCCAAACTCATGAACTTTTTGTTATATGATGTGATTGACTGGATAAGTGACGAGGTTCAAAAAACAGCCCTGAAATATGATATCCGCGTCAATTTAATCATAGCCATGAACCGTCATGAAAGTGTTTCGGTTGGCGAAGCGATGCTTGATGCGGCCCTCAATTTCAAACATCGAGGGGTGGTAGGTATCGATTTATGTGGTAATGAAGTTTCACATGATGCAGGACCATTTGGCTATATTTTTAAGAAAGCTCAAGATCATGGTCTAGGCGTTACTATTCACGCTGGCGAGTGGATGGGACCCGAAAATGTTTTGGATGCAATTTATAATCATCGGGCCACGCGGATTGGGCATGGGGTACGCATTGTTGAAGATTCCGTTGCTGTTCAATATGCCAAAGAAAATGGAGCTGTTTTTGAAGTTTGCCCCACCTCCAATCTCCAAACGGGTGTTGTCGCTAATTTAGAACACCATCCGCTGATTGACCTCTATTTCCTCAAGGCGAAAATCACCATTAATACAGATGATCCCACCATTAGTGGAGTGACATTAACAGATGAGTATGCGTTGGCCGTTCATGGGATGGGTTTACCCCGTGAATTTATCTATGATGCAATATTTAATGCTGTGCAAGCGACATTTCTATCGCCCGATGAACGCGATGCACTCGAAAATGAGTTTCGCTCACTGTTAGGCTTAGATTTGCTTCAACCTGAAACTTAATCCTCTTTTTCAGCTAGAAGCCATTCCAC
>JBNLCD010000375.1:0-5891 GCA_050303635.1 Anaerolineae bacterium | reverse complement strand
TTGTGTCGATTGGCCCAACGCACTGTAAACGTCAAGGCATTGATGGATTTGGCAATAACCATGACGTCCGCTTCGCCACCTAAACGTGCGGCGGTATATTTAGCGAGGGGTTCGCGGGCTAAAAATTCAATATCCGGTAAACGACTAAGCGTGTCAAACATGCAAAAAACCTACTTTGAGTGGTAGTTATTTCATTAAAGTTTCTAAAAGTTTTTGACCAATTTCGGGCGCATCACCGGCGCTCAAAATCACAACAACATCGCCCTCTGTCACTTCACTCGCCAATAATTTAGTGGTCAGTTCTAAACTTCCAGAGAAACGAGTTTGATGTCCACTTTTTTTCGAAATTAATTTGGCAATATCGGGCGCATCAATACCTTCTGTTTTTGCTTCACGGACTGAATAAACCGATGTCACCAAAATTTCATCAGCTTCATCAAAGGCCATCGAGAATTCTTCAGAAAGAGCCCGTAAACGATTGAAAGTGTGGGGTTGCCACACGGCCCAAATTCGTTTGGCTTCAGGACGAGCGCGCCATGCTTTGAGGGTTTCACGAATAGCGGTGGGATGATGGGCATAATCACTGACAATGGTCACGCCCTTCATTTGCCCGAGAATTTCAGCCCGACGGCCAATTCCCTGGAAACTGGCAAATGCTTTGGTAATATCACTGAAGGGAACCCCCAAATGACGCGCAACCGCAACCACAGCCAAGGCATTTTCGATATTATAGTCACCCATCAAATTGAGATGGGTTTGTCCCAGCGGTGCCCCATGATGTTTGACCACAAAGCGCATCCCGCTTTTTTCGTGGGGTTCACGATTACTCGCTAACCAATCGGCCTGTGAATTTTGCAGACTATAAGTATCTACAGGCAAACCCTGGGTCAGTCGATTGTTGGCAAAAATAGCCGCCGGGGGACTATCTAAACATGCCACTAATAATCCCTGTTCATCCAGACGTTGGACAAAACGATGGAAGATGCCCATCATGCTTTTCATATCGGCAAATTGATCGGGGTGATCGTATTCAACATTGGTGACCACGGCAATATGGGGATTGAGGCCTAAGAACATTTCGCCATATTCATCAGCTTCGATGACAAAAATATCACTTTGTCCGACGCCAGCATTGGTATAAGTATTATTCATGATGCCGCCCACAATATAGGACGGATCAATGCCAGCGGACATGAGCACATGTGTCAGGAGGGCGGTTGTGGTGGTTTTACCGTGGGTTCCCGCAATGGCAATGGTGCGGTGTCCAGCCGTGATCATTTCAATGGCTTCACGCCGATCAAGCACGGGAATGCCTAAGGCATGAGCTGATTTAACTTCGACATTTGTATCCGGTATGGCCGAACTTGCCAAGACCATTTCTGCTCCAACTACGTTTCCGGCATCGTGACCGAGATGAATATCGGCCCCGTCACGGCTGAGCCATTCCGTTAAGGGGGTCAAACGCTGGTCGGAACCTGTAACAATATAACCTGTTTCCAAAAGTACCCGTGCAATAGCCGACATCCCAAATCCGCTAATGCCAACGATATGAATTCGTTGACCGGGTATCAATAAATTATCCAATCCAAAATTCTCCATCAGATCTCCCAAAAAATATACGAATTGATAATACTACGCGGATACCCTTCTGTCGAATAATTTGGAGAATGTAGTTGGGGGTAAGCAAGTATTAATCCTATTTAATTCAAAGTAATAGTGCAATTAAACGAGAATAAGTGATAAATTTTAGGCGCTGAGCCTAGGGCTAAAATGCAATGCCCTAAATTTTTATACCCAGCGCGAGAGTTTCATTTAAATGCTGACCCACTGTTTGCAAGTTTTCGTCTGAATCTGTGAGGGCATCAATGACCATCGCGTAACTCCCGTCCATCATTAAATTGGCGGCAGTGTTGAGAATATGGATTTTTAGAGTCGGATTAGCTTCATTTTGAAAGGCTTCCTGCACAATGGAACTTGCCCGTGGATAGTTGAGCCACGCCAAACACCAAATTACTTGTTCCCGGACAATGTCGTGTTGATTCTTCATAATCGTTTCGAGTGTATCCAGCCATGTTGCAAGATGTGGACTGGCCAGCAAATCAAGATGACGATAATTGGAAGCGTGGAAAAAACCGCGCAAAATCCATTTTACGCGCATGGGGTCATCTAATATTTGGAGAAGAGCAGGTGCAAAATCACTGAGACACTCCTCACGAATCAACTCGGTATAACTTAATGCCCCGTTGTAGATAACATTCGACTCGGGGTCATTCAGCATGGTTTCCCAGATTAGCGGGCCAGCGGTAAGTTGTTCGGTCGTGCTCAATGTTTCAAGTGCTTTGGCGCGAATCTCAGGATCTTCAGCACGTAAACTATGTTGAATGACATCCACCGCGAGTGGATCACGCCGTCCGACCAAACCCCATTCCATCGCCGGCGCACCTAAAACGAAATCATGTATTTCATGGGCCAGCGCTTCAAGCAAAAATTGATAGGCATCCAAGGTGCCGATTTGACACAACGAGTAGACGGCTCCTTCGCGGACTCGATAATCAGTGTTGGCAATTGCTTGTTTAAGCAAGGGCGCGGCGGAAAACCATGACATACCATATAAATGACGCGCAATATTGGCTTGGACAGGCGCTGTCCCTTCTGCTAAAGCTTTTTCCAAAATCAAACGGGCATCACGATCATGGCGGCTGACCAAGCGTTTGGCGGCACTCGACCGGACTAAGAAATTTTGATCATATAAGGCCACTTCAACCGCTTCGAGAGAGACCGCATCATCTGGCAAGATATTCAGCATCGTTGCCAAATTACGCGGCGATAATCGCCACAAACGATTTTTCTGACGATTTTGTGAAGCAATACGTGGTTCATAGCCTGTTATGGGGTCGTCACTCATGTGGATGTCCTAATCTTCCAACGAATTAGAGGCGGCCCGTCGCCGCAGTAAATTGATGACACGTGGCATAATATTTTCATAAGCAAAATAGAGCGGCGGGAAAGGTATATAATCCCAAGCCCCAATATGACGCACCAGTTCCGCGCCAAATCCATCTTTGAAGCGATAGACACCCCACATATTGTCCTCTTCGGAAAATTCATTGGGAGCGCCCCACCAATCATACACTTTGTAGCCGTGCTCTTTAGCCCATTGGAGCGCAGTCCATTGCAGGCCAAAATTCGGTTGATGATTGCGGTATTCATTGGATGACATGCCGTTAAAATACCAGACGCGTTCGCCTAGATGGAACAAAATGACGCCGCCGACAATTTGATCTTCAACTTCAGCCATCAGAATATGGGCCATGTCTGCTTGCCAGAAGCCATTCCATAAATCGTGATAATACGACCACGGACGAATGGTAAAATCCTGTCGTTCGCTGGTAATCGCATAAATATCGAAGAGGGCTTTTAAGTCAGATTCATCACGGGCCGTGCGAATTACCACGCCTTTTTTAGCGGATTGACGAATTTTGCGGCGCGTGGATTGATTCATTTGCGCTTGCAATTCATCTTCGGTGAGCGTGATATCCGTCAAAAACGTATTGCGAAACTGAACTTGGCTCGCACTCAAGCGCCAGTTACGTTTTTGCATTTCAGCCAAAATATTCTGGCCAAAGGCATTCGGTCGATTCTGGCGTTTTTCATCACTATATTCAGCGTCAGCGGGCAAGCCTCGACCTGCTTCAATGTCGGGGTCAATTTTGAACCAGATGGCGCGTTTCTGGCGTGCCCGTTTCTGTAAATCATCCAGAATCAATTGCCACTGGGCGAGATCCTCGTGCATCAGCAATGGGCCTTTAGGGCTATACATGACCTGCACCGGACCAAGTTTACGCACCAGAATACAGATGGCGGCAAGTAAATTTTGCTGATCGTCATAATAGGCCCAGCGTTCAGGGTGCCAGCCCGTTGTTTTATGCTTAAATTCGCCCCATTCCCATGATTGCAAAAAATGGGCGGTGGGAAACTGCAATAAAATGTCATGCCACGCGGCACGGTTATTAATCAATTGACAGGTTAATGCCAAAGAAGATTTGCCTTTCACAAGCTTAAAAGTTTTTTTGTTCAAATCGATTCATAATCGGCGGTAGTTGGCCAGCGATAGGGCCAGCTCCCCAGACCATTCCAATAATATCATTTTTATCGTCGACAACCGCAACCCGACACCACGGTGCAGAAGAAGCCGCATAGCGCTCGGCGGATTGGTCATCCATTTCAGATTGACTGATGGTGGGCGCAACTGCAAAATGAGGAAGTTGGGCCAGCGTTTTATTCATCAAACCCGGCTGATTGGTTTCCAAATAATCACGGACATCGTAAGCATAGGGACGTTTGGGTTGATAGCCGAGCAGGCGGTAACGTAAAGGATTAATCAACAGCCATAAATCTTCGCGCGAATCCCAGCCATCTTTAAGCCATTGGGCACGTAACCCCAATAAATCCATTAGATACCAATTAAGGCTTGTAACGCCCACGCGATATTTAGCACCATACCCAAAATCAATGAGCGGTGTGGCAAGGGTGTTATGGGCTAAAACTTCAAGCCAGTCGCCGAGTGTTGCCCAAGCTGGTGTGACATGGTGTCGATTACATGCTTTATTCAACAAATGATTAGAAATTGACATTAGATTTTATCTCTTCCCGTTCCCCAAACCTGTGATGATTCACTATAGCGGTAAATAAGTTGTCTTGCCAATGGCGTTTATGCACTATTGGATAGCCGAGATGTCGATAACTTGTGCATTTATCTCTATGGAACTTGACAGCGAGGTTCTCGACTGATTTAATTTTCGTAGCTAATTTATACAAAGAAGACAGGGTTGCTTCTTTGACTGATGATATTTTATTTGGAGTGGATAAAATGATGCAGTCAAAACAGCCGAACCATTTAGTTGAAAAACATCGACTTCTATAAGTAATATCAGGTGATTTATCTCCACTAGCTCAAAGATAGAAAACTAATTCATAATGGCCTACGAAAGCGAATTTATTACGGACAAAGACCTCGCCCACGCCACAGCAGTATTAAGTGCATTTGCCAATACCAACGGTGGGGTTGTTTATATTGATGCGGATATGCCGCAACCGAGTCAGTTTATGACCAGTGCCCAACGCGCTTGTCAGCCACCAGTGCCCGCCAAAGAAATTACATTGAGCATGTTTGAAATTCCACGCTCCAGCGAAGTGCACGCGGATATGAATGGCGTGGTGTGGATTTATGCCGATGGCGAATTGCGCCAACTGAATAGTGTGCAGATTCATAAATTGGCCAGTCAACTTCAGGTCGGCGAATTTGAGCGCGAAATTGTTGAAGGCGTACGGCTCGAACATTTTAGCGCCGAACTTTTAGATCGCGACATTTTCGAAATTAATGATGCTTATGATATGGCTGAAGAGTGGTTGGTGACCCCTGAAACCCATGAACCGACTGTTTTAGGTGTATTGTTGTTCACTGATAATCCACAGTTGTGGCTTCCCCAAGCACGGGTCCAAATTGCCCAATATCCAACCACCTATGCTGAAGTACAAGCGCAGAAATATGTACCCGCCAATGAAATCACCCTGACCAATGCCCCCTTAATTAAATTATTTTGGGATACATGGCATTTGTTGCAAGAACGCATTAGTTATGCTGACAAAGACGGGAAAATGAAGTGGCTGTTTCCAGAAGGAGCCACGCATCATGCGCTATTTAATGCGTTTACCCACCGTGAATATCGGATGCAAGCCCCCCTGCGGATTGGCATCTACACAGATTGTCTCGAAATTCGTAGTCCGGGTGGATTGCCGGGTTATCTGACGCCCGAAGACTTGTTAACTAGCAAATATAAACGCAATCGTCAAATTGAGCGCCTGATTAAATTAGTCTTTGGGTTTGACCC
>JBNLCD010000374.1:0-5903 GCA_050303635.1 Anaerolineae bacterium | reverse complement strand
TTTTCGGAAACAGATTCTTTACCTTTTTTGTAAAAAAGGTAAAACCAAAAAACTTTAAAAGTTTTGGTTAAGCTTTTACAAAAGCTTAGCATGTTCTTTTATAAAAAATGATGGACATTGCTAAGTATCGAACAAAAAACGGGCGGAACACTATGTGTATTCCACCCGTTTGAATTTCTAATCAAGCGTACTGGCTAATTCAATTAGACCAGCAAGCGAATTGGATTTTCGAGCAATTGTTTGAGACGTTGCATGAATTGCGCACCTTCGGCACCATCGCTGACGCGGTGGTCAATGCTGATGGTAGCCTTCATGCGGACACCCACGGCCAATTCACCGTTAATGACGACTGGTACTTCCAAAGCTGAACCAACCGCTAAAATGGCGGCTTCCGGCGGATTAATGATGGCGAGGAAATGTTCGACATCAAATGCGCCGAGGTTGCTGACGGTGAAAGTTGCGCCTTCAACATCTTCGGGCTTAATCTTGCCATCACGGGCGCGGCCAATCATGGTTTTGTTGGCGACAGAAATATCGGTCAGGGTGCGTCCAGCTGGATTTTGGCAAACCACATTGATGAGGCCGTTTTCAACTGCCACGGCAATCCCAATATTAATGGAACGATGGCGGACCAATTTATCCCCGTGGAAATGTGTGTTCAAGTTGGGGAAATCTTGCAAAGCAATGGCCACCGCTTTCACAATCATGTCATTGACTGTGATTTTTTGTTCAGCGGGGATGGTTGCGTTGAGTTCCTTGCGGAGATTCAACACGGGTTCCATGTCGATTTCGCTAGTCACATAGAAATGTGGCACAAAGCGGAAGCTATCCTGGGTGCGTTGACCCACAATTTGACGCATCCGGGTGAGTGCAATTTCTTCAATATCCATACCAGTCGGAACGGCATGCACCGGAGCTGAAGCGGCGACCTGATGCATCAAACCAGCGGCAGGTGCATCAGCGGGGCTGAAGCCTTCAACATCGCGCTTAACAATGCGGCCACCGGGACCAGAACCGGCAACTTGGGTCAAATTAATGCCCTTATCTTCAGCAATGCGACGGGCCACGGGGCTAGCTTTTACGCCACCGGGATAGCCATCACCGCTACTGCCATTTGTGGCCGGTGCTGAGACTGCTGGTGCAGACGCGGCGGGCGCTGATTCGGCAACGGGCGCGGGTGTCGTGTCGACATCATCGCCACTCATATCTAAATTATCGATATTTTCGTCAGCGGTCCCGACAATTGCAATCGGAGCCCCAACTTCGACAATTGAATCGGAATCGTAGAAGACTTTGCGCAAAATACCTGTCACATACGCTTCGACTTCAACCGTCGCTTTATCGGTTTCAATTTCGGCCAGCACATCGCCTTCAGCAACTTCATCACCAATTTGCTTGACCCAGCGAACGAGCGTGCCTTCTTGCATATCAAAGCCCAATTTGGGCATGGTTACTACTTCTGCCATTACAACACTTCCTTCACAGCCTTAATTACTTTTTGAGCATCCGGCAGGGCGAATTGTTCAAGTTCACGTGAGTAGGGCAACGGCACATCGTCAGCAGTGACCCGCTTAATGGGAGCATCCATATAATCAAAGGCTTCTTCCATCAAGCGCATGGATACTTCGGAGCCAATCCCAAATTGGGGCAAGCCTTCTTCAACCACCACCATACGGTTGGTTTTCTTGAAGCTTTCGACAAATAAGCTGGAGTCGAAGGGACGCAACCAGCGCAAGTCGACGATTTCACATTCGATGCCTTCTTTAGCGAGTTCTTCAGCGGCTTCAAGACAAATATGCACACCCTTGGAAATGGTCACGAGGGTGACGTGGTTGCCTTCGCGGACGATGTTGCTCTTACCAATGGGTACCAAATAATCGGTATTATCGGTGGGAACTTCAGCGCGCTTTTGATAGAGCGTACTGTGTTCGACAAACATCACCGGATTATCATCCCGAATCGATGATTTCAACATACCATACGCGTCAAGCGCATTGGAGGGCATCGCGACATATAAACCGGGGAAATGGGCAAAAACAATTTCCGGTGAGTGGGAGTGGGTGGCCCCTAATTGACGACCCCCGCCCGTTGTGGTGCGGATGACCACAGGCACTTTAAATTGACCACCAAACATATAATGAACTTTGGCGGCATGGTTGATGATAGCATCCATGGCGACAAAAGCAAAGTTAATCGTCATCAATTCAGCGACTGGACGTAAACCTGCCATGGCGGCTCCGGTAGCCGCGCCACCAATAGCCATTTCAGAAATCGGCGTATCTTTGACGCGATCTTCCCCAAATTCATCGTAGAAGCCACGGGTGACGGCGTACGTACCGCCCCATACCCCAACTTCTTCACCCATAATGAAGACGTCTTCATCACGGTACATTTCTTCACGCAAAGCCGTGCTGACAGCTTCACGAACAGTCATCGTTTTCATTTCAGCCATAATAGTTGTTTCCTATGCGTAAATATCGTCGTACAGCGTTGAGAAGTCGGGATCAGGGCTATTCTTGGCGAATTCGACGGCTTCGTCAATTTCATCACGGGCTGTCATGTCGAGCTTGTCCAAATCATCTTGGGCAACTTCATATTCTTCGACCAAGCGCTTGCCAAAAATACCAATCGGGNCATTGTCAGTGCTATAGTTATGAACTTCATCCTTGGAACGATAACGTTCTGGATCGCCCATACTGTGACCGACAAAGCGATAGGTTAAGGATTCCATCAAAATCGGACCGGTTTCGCGCGCATAATCCATCGCTTCTTTAACGGCTTCATACACGGCCAAAACATCCATCCCGTCGACGCGCGGACCTTCTTTCATGCCATAGCCGATTGCCCGTTTAACGAGTTCGACTTGACCAGAAGCCCGTTCAACAGCGGTACCCATCCCGTATTGGTTATTTTCAATTAACCAGACAACGGGCAAATCCCAAACAGCGCTGAGATTGAGGCTTTCATGGAAGTAGCCAATATTGGTGCTACCATCACCCATGAAACACAAAACCCCAAAATCTTCCTTCTTATAACGTGCCCGCATAGCGACACCAGCGGCTAAGGGTAAGTGACCGCCCACAATAGCGTAACCACCCCAGAAATTACGTTCGCGGCTGGCCATGTGCATGGACCCGCCACGCCCTTTGCTGATACCCGTAGTTTTACCGAGCATTTCGGCAAAAATATATTTTGGATCAATGCCAACCCCTACAGCGGTCCCATGATCGCGGTACGCCGTAAAAACATGATCCGTCTCACGTAAAGCGCGAATTGCGCCAACCCCGGTGGCTTCCTGCCCAATATAAAGGTGCAAGAATCCGCCAATTAAACCTTGTTGATAGAGTTCGGCGCTCCGTTCTTCCATGCGGCGAATCACTACCATGTCGTAATACATATCGAGAAGTTCTTCGATATTAAGACTAACCATAAGAGCCATTCCTTCATTTTTTTAATGTGAAAACAAATGGTTTTCCATCAAGAATGTTTTGCTATGCAATGTGGGGTCATTAAAAAATGTAAATAAAAACGGCGACCCGGTATAGTTTTGTTGCCTAACCATCCGAAAATAATAAGTAAACCTCGGCAGTGTATATTAGCATCAAAATCAGCTATCTACAAGAAAATCTATCATAAGAATTGCACAAATAGCTCAGCCTTGACAAGTTTGCCTTGCATTTAATTTAAGTTGTATTTTGCCCTTATTACATACACCGATATGGGGGAAAAGTTATGATTTTATTGAATAATTACTAAACTAAATCTTGAGGGTGCGGTCATAGACGGCTTAAACTTGGGGAAATTCCTTGTCTGAAATAGCTCTCACCCCGTTCCCCGCTGGCAGTTGCAAGACGACTGATTCTATTGAGTTAATTTGTGTCCCGAAATTTTCATTTAGCTCGAAAAATAAATTTCACGCAATCAATAAAAGCCCCCTCTTCTCATATTTTCATTAGGAGAGGGGGCTTAGGGGATGCGGGTATTTTGTGGGATTCTAAGATTATCCACAATTAGCTTTGGGAAATATCCACTCGCTTAGCGAATCTCGTCCGAGCGAATTAAGCGCGCCACCTGTGAACCTGCTTTGGTCGCATAATATTCAGCCATTTGCACCGCGTGGGCGAATTCCTGCGAGGCTTGCAATTGATGATTATCGCTTGACCAATCCACATTCTGATAGGCAAAGCTCGCCTTCTGCAACCAGACATTACTCGCCGCGCGATAGAGATTGTAGGTGCGGCAGGCGAGGGTAAAACTAGCACCGTCGGTATCAACCGCGAATTCAAGTGTTCCGGCGGAATAATTCGGTGTGTAATCCGCCAAATCGACCACGGTTCCGGTGCTATCGTAAACGAGCCAGCCACTATCGGTGGTCGCGCCTTCTTCAAAAAAACGCGGAATATGGGTGGGAATCGCATAGGTTAAATAGGTTGGCACGCCAGCCGTATAAATTGGTTGGGGGATGAGGGGTACACGTTCCCACACTTGCTGGGTAGCATCCAACATCATTTGCAAATGGTCATCGGAAAAGTAGGTTTCGGCACCGAGCGTGACATCGTTGGTGGTGGTATTGGTTAAAGCACGGAGTAAACTGATCAAATTCGCTAAGCCAGTTCGCGCCATCGGGGAACACTCCTTTATTTGAGGTTTTGTTGGGGAAAAAAAGATTGAGGATATCCCTGAGTCTAGCAAAACGGGTTCACCGTGAGGAGGCGTGAAGATGATACGGATGAAGATTGGTTGGAGGGAAGGTTGTCGGAAATTCCGCAAAAAAGCCACGGCAATGTCTTTTAACCAAATAACGTGAGTTTTGGTTTAGGTTTACGCGCAGAATTGTCATATTACTGGGTTACTCCACAGCCAAGGGACTAAAGCCACCTTGTTATGACTAATTTGGACTTACCGGGTCCGGCTAACCTGCGGTTATGCTCTCAACAAGGGTCCTTGCTTAGCCAAAACTCACATTATTTAGGCAGAATCGCGCTGAATATACAAATCGAATTTGCAAACTTCCTGAAAGCCTAGACGCGCATAAACTGGCTGGCCAAGTTGAGAAGCTTGGAGCGTACTAATATGATAGCCCGCCTCGCGTGCTTCATGGAGCGCGGCATAACTCACCGCCGAGCCAGCCCCTTTACCACGGGCTTGCGGCAATGTCGCCACATTATAAATTCCGGCGGCTTGGGTGCCTAAATATTGAGTCGCGGCGGCCACTGGTTCATCATTCACATAAGCCAAATATAAGCGCCAACCGGTTTGATTTAAGCCACCGGATAACACCGCTTGCCCAAATCCTTGGGTAGCTTCCAGCGGCACGTCAAAGCCCTCGCTCAAAACGCGGCTCCACGTTTGGATTCCAGCTTCATCTTCTATACGAACCGTGTGCACCGCCGCATCAAATCTTGGCGTCTCCAGTTCAACTAAGTTAATGACCATACCCGCCAATTCCACATGTCTAAAATTTTGTTCGATAAGCCACGGTTTGACGACCTCCGGTTGGGTGTTCGGTCCTAACCAAAAACGGATGGGCACTTTTCTGTGTTGAGCTTTGGCGCGAATATTTTCGAGGTTTTGCGCAAAATTGTCTGCCGAAAAACGTACGCGTGTCACGTTATTGATAAATGGTACCGGAATCGATGATAAGCCCCAGACAACATCGGCACCGCTATAAGTCAGCGCCGCCTCCCATGTTTGATATAAAGCCGTATAAGCCTCAGCAATGGTTTCTTCGTTGAGTTGAATGAGTTCGGCGGTAGCTAAATCTTGAAATAATTGCATGACTAAACTTTCTGTAGAAAAAAACGGGATATTCATTCGCCTTTATTTTATGCTTATCGCGTGCTTCACCCACTGGAATTTTGGACAGGTTTACATCGCTAATGCAAACCAATGTAAGGGTGGAT
>JBNLCD010000373.1:0-5904 GCA_050303635.1 Anaerolineae bacterium | reverse complement strand
AAAATGAAGATATTAACCTGTCCATTGCGGGCGAATTTCAGATTTTAGCTTCACTGAGGCACCCCCATATCATTAGTGTGCTGGATTATGGATTTGATGAAAAACGTCATCCATTCTTCACCATGCCCCTTTTGCAAGAAACTAAATCATTGCGAGTCGCCGCCCACCAACGAGATGTATTAGGCAAAATCGATTTGTTTATTCAAGTCTTGCAGGCCCTAACCTACTTGCATCAACGCGGCATCGTGCATCGCGATTTAAAACCCGCGAATGTGTTGGTTGAAAACGGCGAGATTGTTAAAGTACTTGATTTCGGTTTGGCTATGAAAACGACCAGCACGGATGATATGGCAGGCACCCTTGCCTATATGGCCCCGGAATTATTACAAGGTCAACCAGCGACTTCAGCGGCAGATTTATATGCGGTGGGTATTATGCTTTATGAAAGTTTTGTGGGTGGCCATCCATTTGATACGCGTAATCATGTCAAGCTCATGCATGATATTGTTTATACCGAACCCGATTTAACCTCACTCAAAGAAGTACTCAACACTGATGCGGATATGGCCTATCCCCGGCAAGCCATCAATGAACGCCAATATGCGGAGAAGTTTGAAACAACGCAGACTGTTGTAACCTCATCAAAATATGAGAATGTTGAAACTAACTCTGAGCACTCCGACGTAGATCCCCAAACAATTTATGATGTTGTGGTTAAGTTGTTACACAAAGATCCAGGGCAACGCTATAACCAAGCGCATCAAGTTTTAGCTGATTTATGCCGAGTGACCAACCAAGTTATTCCTCAAGAATCACGCGCTATTCGCGAGAGTTTTTTGCAGGCGGCGAAATTTGTGGGCCGCAAAGATGAACTCGCCCAATTGCAAAAAGCACTGCGGTATGCGTTACGCAAACGCGGAAGTGTGTGGCTGATTGGTGGTGAAAGTGGGGTTGGTAAATCACGATTTCTTGAAGAGTTGCGCATTGAAGGTTTAGTGAATGGTGCAATTGTGGTCCGGGGTCAAGGTGTTGAAGGCGGTGGTTTGCCCTATCATCTATGGCGTGAAGCTTTGCCGCCATTGCTTTTGAATATTGAATTAAATGATTTAGAAGCAGGTATCCTGAATGAGATTATGCCAGATTTACCGCGCTTACTGAATCGCCCTATCCCGAAAGCGCCTGACGTTGAAGGTAAAGAATGGCAAGACCGCTTATTGTTGACGATTCAGGATGTTTTTAAGCGCCAAACCAAGCCCGTCGTGGTTTTGTTAGAGGATTTACATTGGGCGCATCAAAGTTTGGCACCGATCTGGCAACTGGCCAATATTGTGCGCAAATTACCGATTCTCATTGTCGGAACTTATCGGGATGATGAGCGCCCTGACTTACCCAGCGAATTAGACAAAGCCCAAGTGATCAGCCTTAAACGTTTAGCTGATCACGAAATTGCTGAACTCACGCAATCTATGATTGGCACCATTGATCGGGAAGAAGCTGTTGTGGACTTGATTAAACGGGAAACAGCAGGCAATACATTTATGATGATTGAGGTGATGCGAGCGTTGGCCGAAGAAGTTGGCAATATCAGCCAAATCGGGTATCAGACTTTGCCCGGACATGTGTTGTTGAGTGGGATGCAACATATTATCGAACGAAGATTGGCTTATATATCAATTGAAGATCGGTACACGTTGGAACTCGCCGCAGTCATCGGCCGTCAAATTGATGAAGCCCTGCTGGTCTATATTCAACGTAATCTAGATTTAAACATGTGGCTGTACACCTGTGAGAACGCTAATATTTTGAGTGCACAAGGCAATATTTGGCGCTTTGCACATGATAAATTGCGTGAAACCATCTTAGGAAATCTGGATGAAAACAACCGCATTGAACTTGAACGTACCGTGGCGACAGCTATTGAAGAAGTTTATGGCGATGATGATGCGAATGCGGATATTTTGCTGGAACATTGGCGGCATGCCCAAGATTATGAAAAAGCGGCCCATTATGCGCGCCTTGCTGGAAAACGACATGCCAGACTAGGCGATTATCACCAGGCCCAAGCTTGTTTTGAAGAGGGTTTGGAATTACTTGAAGCCCAACCGAACACAGATGACATGCGGATGGTGATGTTACGCCAACTCGGCCATACTGTTTATCACCTTAATGATTATGAACGCGCTAATCAGTGCCTAAGCCAAAGCTTGGCCATTGCTGAAGAACATCAAGATCATCCTACTCAGGCAAAAAGTTTACTGGTGCTCAGCATGATTCTCGCCAAATCAGGTAAATATACAGAAGCGATTGAACTGGCTAAACGCAGTCTGGCTCATGCCGAAAAAACTGATGAGAAACGTATCGAAAGTGATGTATTAGCCCATTTAGGGCTAATTGCGTTTCGCCAAGGTTATTATGATGTTGCCGATCATTATCATCAACGCAGTCTGATGGTGAGTGAGACCGAAAATTATTTAGTGGGTATTGCCGCCAGTTTCAATAACTTGGGTATGCTGGAATCTCGACAGGGGCGCTATGATCAAGCCCGTGATTATTATGAACGGAGTTTGCAACTGTGCCGCGAAATCGGTAATCGCTTTAAGATTTCCGTTTGTCTAAATAACTTAGGGATTATCTATGAGCGCAATGGCAACTATCAGAAAACGCTGGCTTATTACCAAGAAAGTTTGGCCATTAAACAAGATATCAATGATCAACGCGGGATGGCTGTTACCCTCCACAATCTGGGGAGTATTATGCGTGAAAAAGTTGATTTCGAAGCCGCCCAAAATTATTTTGAACAAAGCTTAGAAATTTCTACAGACATTAATTTTGGCATATTGAGTATCTATAATTGTTCCTTATTGACCAATATTTTGCTCAACAACAACTTGATTGAAGAGGCTCAACAAAAGTTGGGCCAAGGTCTAGGCTTGTGTCAGGAAATTAACGCAGTGGCGGCCCATCTTATGATGCTCATTGCCGCTGTTCAATGGCGCATCAAGCATGAAAAATATGCGGAGGCCATTCATTGGGCCCAATTAGCGCTCAATCACCCTTCGACATCACAAGAGATCCGCGATGGCATTGAAAAATTACGATATGAATTGGAGCCCCATTTAGACGGATGTACGTGGGATGATTTAGGGGAGCAAGCCGTGGAAGTTGACTTGGCGGATGTGTTGCGCCAGCTTTGTGATGAAGTCAAAGAAAATTAAAAATAAAACAGTATGGATGGTAGAACGTTGCCTAGGTTCTAAACGCTGAGTAGGCGTACCTCGGCAGATGACCCGACTGCCAGTTCAACCGCACCCGCTGGAATGACGAGTAAGCCATCCGCTTTAACCATCGACGAAAGAGCCCCGCTACTTTGCGTGCCCGTTGAATAGGCGACCAACTGACCATTTTCTTTCTCTAAACGCACACGAACCCATGTGAAACGGCCATCGCTTGTCATTTTTTCGCCAACGAGAGCGGTTGTCATGGGCATGGTCCAATCCAAACCTTGCAATTTACGAATCGCCGCACGCGCAAAAACTTCAAATGAAACCATCGTTGAAACAGGATTACCCGGAAGTCCTAAGAAGGGAATCCCTTCAATTTGGCCAAAAGTGAGGGGTTTACCGGGACGCATATTCACTTTCCAGAAGTTGACCGCACCCATATCCTCCAGAACAGTTTTTACAACATCGAAGGCACCGACCGAGACTCCAGCCGAACTAACAATTAAATCGACGTTTTGTTCAATCGCCATTTGGAGGTGTAGATGGACATCGGCTTCGGTATCACGAGCGATGCCGAGTTTAATCGGAATGGCATCTAATTGTTGTACCAAGGCGGCAATTGTATAACTATTCATATCGCGAATTTTGCCAGATTCGAGGGGTTCATTCGCGGTCAGTAATTCATCGCCTGTCGCTAGAATCGCTACACGGGGACGGCGGACTACTTCAACTTGCGGTTTACCAACGCCAGCCAAAACACCAATGTCTGCCGCGCGTAACCAACGTCCTTTTTCCAGAACGGTTGCACCTTCAGCCATATCTTCGCCAGCAAGGCGAATATATGCGCCATTATCAACAGCTTCAAAAATTTGAATGGTTTCAGGCAAGATCGGGCGATGCCGATCTGCATTGGTCATTTCAACAGGAACAACAGCGGTTGCACCTTCGGGTACAGGCGCACCTGTCATAATACGGGCGGCCTGATTGTTTTGCAGTTTTAGGGTAGGAAAGGTACCTGCTGGAATATCAGTCACAACCTGCAAGTTAACTGGATTATCTGCTGAAGCCGCGTGTATATCTTCCGCTAAGACAGCATAACCATCCATCGAACTATTCGCGAAAGGAGGAAAATCATGGGGTGCTGTAATCGTTTCCGCTAAAACCCGACGATACGCATCTTCTATCAAAATAGATTCCGACGGTAACGAATGAATGGTTTCTAAGATTTGAGCAAGCGCAGTTTCAACAGCAAGCATGGATTTTCCTTTGAATTGGTTCTAGTTTATTAGGAACATAATTATAGCAGGCAAGTATTTAATCTGACTTAGAATGGCCATTGAGAGGCAAGGGAATAATCAAAGGGCAGGCGGCTTGCGGATGTGGCATAACAAGCGTTGAAAGGTTAAAGACAGATTGAATATTCTCTTGGGTTAAGACTTCCTGTGGGGTACCAATTGCCGCAACTTGGCCGTCTTTTAACATCGCAATACGGTTGGCGTAACCTGCCGCTAAATTTAGATCATGAACAATCACAATGACGGCTTTGTCTTCGTTGGCTAATTCATGAGCAATGCGCATGACAAGTTGCTGATGGCGCAAATCGAGGGCACTGGTTGGTTCATCAAGCAAGATTAAAGGTGTTGTTTGGGCAAGTATACGCGCAAAGGTCACACGGGCTTGCTCACCACCGGACAATGTAGGATAAAAACGTTCTTGCAAGGTTGTTGTTTCAGTGCGCGTCAAAGAATCTTGAACAATGTCGCGATCTGCATCGGTTTCAGCAAAACCAATATGCGGATGACGACCTTGCATCACAATTTCTTGGACTGTGAAATCGAAGTTAATCAAGGCACGCTGAGACATCACCGCACGCAGGCGGGCCAATTCTTTACGAGGGTAACTGTTTAAGGGTCTATCGTGTAACTGAATAGAACCATTTGATGGTATCAGTTCGCCGCTCAATAATTTTAGTAGTGTTGTTTTACCAGCACCATTTGGGCCAATCAGAGCTAAAACTTCGCCAGTTTCGACACTCAGATTGACATCTTCAATAATGGTGCGATTATGAACACGATACTGTAAATGGGCTGTTTTTAACATTAGAGCTGTCGCCCTCGTTGCTGATTTAACAAGATGATGAACAGGAAAAAGGGACCACCAATAAGCGTAGTCACTACACCCAATGGCATTTCGGACGTTTCAACGAGTGTACGGGCCCACACATCCATGCCGATTAGAAAAATAGCGCCGCCGAGAAAACTTGCCGGTAAAAGCAGACGATAATCCGGGCCAAAGAGGAGACGCAAAACATGAGGCACGACTAAACCCACAAAGCCGATAATGCCAACAAATGCGACACCAATACCTGTAATTAGGGCCGAGATAATAATCACCACAAAGCGCAATTCTTGAACCGGTACGCCCAAATACCCTGCTTCGGCTTCACCCAGCGCTAGCACATTCAGTGAACGGGCCGTAAATAGTAAAACCAATGAACCTAAAGCAATAATAGGCAGAGCAATTTCGACCTCGCTCCATTTCACTGCGCCAAGACTGCCTAAGGTCCAGAAGGTAATATCACCGACTTTTTCTTGACCTGCCCAAAAGGTCATCAGGCCAACAAAAGAAGCGGCGCTTGCATTGACCGCGACCCCGATTAAAAGCATAGTGGTGGCATTGGTTT
>JBNLCD010000372.1:0-5908 GCA_050303635.1 Anaerolineae bacterium | reverse complement strand
GTCTATCTGGAATTCCTAGGTGCCAAACTCGAAGAATACGGCACCCATGCTGATAATATTCAAGCAGGTGAGAAAGCTGGTCTCCGGCCACTTTATGCCGTGGTTAGCAGTGACGATGATTGGGACCATTACGAAGGTCTTTATGCGCGTGGAATTGAGACATACGTTTATCAAAAGCCCGATGACCCCGATTCAGCGGCCATGCGTGAACGTATTCAAAAATGGCGTGCGGGCTATTTAAAATGGGGACGCGCCACCCTTGGTTTTGGCCTTTACCTCTTTTTACGCCCTTAAGCATCACCTAACAATATTTGAGCAGAATTTTCATATACGGTAAACTTGTGCCAATATCCCGCTTTACTAAATCATGGATGTATTCATGCTCCGTACGATTGCAATTATTACAACGCTCCGCTGTGATTTGAAATGTGCTCACTGCTTGCGTGATTATCCCAAACAGCGTCCCGATTTTCCCATGCAACTGCTCCCCCGACTTTTGATGGAAGCCAAAGCGTTTGGCACCAAACACATCGCTTTGACAGGTGGCGAGCCCCACCTTCATCCGCAATTCGATCAAATCGCCGACATGGTTGTTTCAGCGGGTTATACATGGTCATTTGTAAGCCACGGCGGACGGACAGCTCCTTATGAGGCTCTCCTAAACAAGTTTGGTGAGAGCCTGACACATATGAGTTTAAGCATCGATGGGGCAACGGCTGAAGTTCATGACGATATTCGGCGCAAAGCAGGGGCTTTTCAGCGCGTGACTTCAGCCGCAAGACACTATCGCGCGCTGGGTTTTAAAGTCAAGATGAGTACATCTCTCAACAAAGTGAACAAGCATCAATTGCCAGAGATTATTGCCTTAGCGCGCGATTTAGAAGTTAACCATTTAATGTTGGGCGGCACAATTCCCACCCCATGGAATGAGGATTTACAATTAACTGACGCTGAAAATGATGAACTCTATCAAGCCATCGCTAAATTCCAGTCAGAAACGCGGGATTTGCGGATTACACATTTTAGCTCACTGCATACCCGCGGGGGTGTCAACTTCTGTGATATTTTGAATATGGGCGAACTCACCTTTAATGCGCGCGGTGAATTGATGTTTTGTTGTGATACCCATAGTCACGGTGCCATTATTGGCTCTTTAGCGCATCAGCCATTTGGTGAACTTGTTAAAACATGGCTAAATCAAGCCAATATCTTGCAACAGCATCGCGCAAATTTACTGATGACAGGTGACCTCGAAGCTGGCTTTAATACCTGCACATTCTGTAACCGCTATTTTCTTGAGGAAGAACCGCGTATTGCACGCGGCTAATTCTTACTGGTTCCCGCCACCTGAGAAAGACGAGCTACTTGAACTAGATGCACTTGGCGTAGCTGTGGGTGGTACAGGCGTTGGATTACTCCCGCCGCCGCCACTCTCATCAGCAGGCGGACAGGTCGGTTGAAATTCGCCGGTAAATGGTCCATCGAGAATATTTTCCGCCGTGATATGACCTTCCTCATCATAGGTGACTTCGGCTGTGTACCATTCAAACACGCCATTCCCTTGATACACACAGTTGTATACCGGAAAATAGACGGTCCCCGAACCTGCGGATGGATTCGAATTGGACGGTAATACGACAGGCGGCGCTTCAGCATCGAGCACAACTTCACAGCTCCCTGCTGATTCGACATCTGCGGCGGCCACCCATGCTTCGGCCACTTCGGCGAGTTCAATTTTCCACCATATCCCACCAGCATCATCGGTAGCCTGTCCAATCACGTGAATCGTTTGATTATCAGGCAGAAATTGCAATACGCCCCGATGTTCGCCGGGACCCACGCGCACGGTTACACTACCCACTTGTTCAGTAGTAATGGTGCAGGGTTCAGTTGAAGTTTGCGAATCGGTTGGTTTATCAGGTTGCATGGTCCGGCCTAGGAGAAGCGCTACGATTAGCACGAAAATGCCGGGTAAACTACAATATTCCATGTTCGTTGCTTCCTTTTTATTTCATTACCCATTGGTGCCACTTGAAAAAGAACCACCGGGGGTTGGTACAGGTGTCGCGGCTGGTGGAACGGCTGTTGGATTGCCGCCGCCATTGTTTCCGTCACTACCACCATCGGCGGGTGGACAGGTCGGTTGAAATTCGCCCGTGAACGGTCCTTCGAGGATGTTCTCTGCCGTGATATTGCCTGCTTCATCATAAGTAACTTCCGCCGTGTACCACTCAAAAATCCCGCCGCCTTGATACACACAGTTATAGACCGGGAAATAGACCGTACCACTTTCGGCAGGTGGATTTTGATTTGACGGCAAAACGACGGGTGGGGCTTCGGCATCCAGCACAACTTCGCAACCGCCCGCGGATTCGACATCTGCGGCGGCCACCCATGCTTCGGCCACTCCGGCGAGTTCAATCTTCCACCACACAGCGCCAGAATCATCGGTAGTCTGTCCAATTACATGAATCGTTTGATTATCGGGCAGAAATTGCAATACGCCGCGATATTCACCGGGACCGACCCGCACGGTTACGCTCCCGACTTGCTCCGTGGTAATCGTGCAGGGTTCGGTTGAGGTCTGCGAATCAGTTGGTGCATCAGGTTGAATTGTCCGGCCAAGGAGGAGCGCTATGATAAGTGCCATAATGCCGGGTAAACTACAGTATTCCATGTTGTGCCCCTTGATACAGGTTTTTAACCTTCATTAGAGTATACCGAGCGCCTGCCGACTCAACAACAATTCTCGGATGGACTAAATACTTTACAAAGAAATGAGATATGTTATAATTATTGAGTAATCATTCAGTTGAATGAATATTCAAGTATTGGATATAGAAATTATGACCATTCCTGAACATGAACTTGATCAACTTACGCGTTTATTTAATGCGGTAGCTGACCCAACGCGGGCCAAAATCATCCTGTTTATCATGGCTGAAAAAAAGCGCAGTAGTGATATCGCGGCCATGCTCGATATGACAACCTCGGCCACCTCACATCAATTACGCTGGCTTCGCGAAAGACGTATTGTGGTCAGCGAAAAAGTGGGTCGCGAGACATTTTATGCGCTCTCCGATGACTGTATTCGTGAGATCGTCGAAGTGGCGCTAAACCATATTCGTGAAGTTGATCATGAACATAAGAATTCATGATTTATATGAAGTACTTTCCAATCTTTCGTAAAAGCTTGACCAAAAACTTTTATTGACTTTTTGGTTCTACCTTTTTTGCAAAAATGGTAGAGAGTCTTTAAAAGAAGTCTACACAGTATGTAAAAAGGAATCCAATCTACATGGGACATGATCATCACCACCATCATCACTCGTCAACGAATGAAAATCTACGCACCGCGTTTCTGTTGAATGCAGGCTTTGCCATCCTCGAAATCTTTGGTGGATTCTGGATTAACAGCGTAGCTATCCTCTCTGATGCTTTGCATGATTTGGGCGATAGTTTTTCGCTCGGCTTGGCGTGGTTCCTCAATCGTTACGCCGAAAAAGATCATGACGATCGCTTTTCCTATGGATATCGCCGCTTCTCTTTACTAGGTGCGCTTCTCAACGCAATAATTTTGATTGTCGGCTCAATCTATATTTTGTCGGAAGCAGTGCCGCGTCTATTTAACCCTGAACCATTTAATGCCCGTGGCATGGTTGCCTTTGCGCTTTTGGGTATCGTGGTCAATGGGTGGGCTGTATTACGCCTTAAAGATGAAGGCACGCACAATGCCCAGGTTGTGAGCTGGCATTTGCTCGAAGATGTTCTGGGCTGGGCCGTTGTTTTAGTTGTCGGACTTGTTTCTCTTGTTGTCGAACTGCCCATTCTCGACCCAATTTTGTCGATCTTGTTGGCGGGCTTCATTCTCTATAATGTCGTCAATAAATTGCGGGATACCGTAGATTTATTCTTGCAATCAGTGCCCAAACATATTGATATCGCCAATGTTGAAGCCGAACTCAACAAGATTGATTGTGTGGATAGCTTGCATCATACGCATATCTGGTCGTTGGATGGCGAAAATAATGTATTTACAACGCATCTTGTTGTCGGTGAAAACACCAGCCGCGCTAAAGCACTCTCGATCAAACAAGAATGCAAAGATGTGCTTGATAAACTCCATTTACATCTAAGTCATGTCACAATTGAAATTGAATATACTGCTGAAGACTGCTCAATGTGTGAGACACCACTCGCCGCACCAGCCAACTAGGAGCCTCGCGCATGAATATCTTGTATGGAATTTGTGGGTTTGGAAGCGGCCATGTGGCCCGCTCATCAGCGGTTCTCAAAGGATTGCTCGCCCGTGGGCACAATGTCGCCGTTTTTGGATTTATGGCCAGTGAAGAATATATTATATCCAATCATCCAACGATACCGCTTTTTCCCGTCAAGGTACCCGTGCTCTATCCCAGTCGGCAAACAGGTTTAGATTTTGGGCGCATTGCCGCTGAACCAGATAACCATTATGCGGATGGAATCAAAACTAATTACCAAGCCATGCAAGATGCCCTCGATTATTTTGGCGGTCCGCCAGATTTGATTATTTCCGATTATGAAATGGTCGCCGCCGAGTTTGCTTATGCCACGCTGACCCCCTTGGTTTCGGTTGACCAACACAGTAAATTCGTCGGTTTTGAATTTCCGCCGCGCGGTGAATATACTCGACTGGAGGACTACAGTCGTCTAAATTTATTTTTTCCCCATGCTGAAGCCCGCTATGCTTGCACTTTTTTTGAAGTTGATTATCCACTGAATCCTAAGTTTCCGGTGACCTTAATTCCGCCAATCCTCCGTGATGAAGTGGTTAATCTCAAAACAAACACAACATCCAATGAGGTCTTATTTTATGTTTCCCCCGCCGCGCGCTTACAAATGACACGCGAAGAAATGTTTGCCATCTTCGCGCAATTCCCCCACAAAACTTTTCATCTTTTCCCATTTGACCGTGATTCTGAAGCAGACAATTTACACTTTCATGCGTTTAACCCTAAATTGTTTCTCGAAATTCTGGCGCGGTGTGAAGCTGTTATTTGCACGGCTGGCCATACGTTGCTTTCCGAACTCACCTATTTACAAAAACCCGTTTTAGCTATTCCCTCCGACACCTTTGACCAACAAACATGTGCCCATATTATTGCCCACAATGACCTTGGCTTCAGTGCTGAAGTAATTACGCCAGACATTGTCAGTGCTTTTTTTGACAATTTATCGACCTATCGCCAAAATTTGCAAAATGGTCAGGGTCTCTTTAAACGCTGGGATGGTGTCGAGGTTTTACTTCAAAAATTAAGTGAACAATTCGGAATCTAGGGGTCAGGTATGATTCTTTAATCTAATCCCATCTAATTTTTACAAAGTTTTAATTTTGAGAAAATTCCCATTACCCGTTATACTTAGCCCACTTTTTTCTATGGAAGGAGGCTTACATTAAAGATTTAAAAAACTATTGAGATATTTTATCCCCACCTTTGCTTATATTAATAAAAAATTTTGGAGTGATATGATGTTAGCGCATAAATCCAAATGGCAGTCCTCATTAGGATTGCTCATTGTTTGTTTACTGGTCTTGACCTTAATCCCCTTTGCCCCCCAAAACACTGCTAAAGTTCAAGCCCAAAGCGATTCAACTCTTGAAATAGCTGGCCTCCAAGCCCCCGTCACTGTTATTTATGATCAAATGGGTATTCCACACATTTACGCTGAAAACGCCCACGATCTATTTTTAACTCAGGGCTATATAGAGGCTTCCCATCGTTGGTGGCAAATGGAATGGTGGCGGCATTTAAGTGCAGGTCGTCTTTCTGAAATCGCTGGTTTACGTAAAACCAGTGAGCGCACCATTCGCGACCAGGCTCGGGCGATTTATCGAAAGTCCGGTTTGGCAGGACGCTCAGAGCTTTCC
>JBNLCD010000371.1:0-5909 GCA_050303635.1 Anaerolineae bacterium | reverse complement strand
CGTTTCTTCGGTAAGCATACTCTTGCTTTTAGCGACCCGTTGCACGCCATGTTGCCGCGCAATATTGAGAACATGTTGCTGAGCTTCTTTCGCATCGAGTGCCCAAAGCACTTCAATACCATTGGCCTGCATATTGACTTCGGCTTTTTCTAGGAGTTCAGGGAGTTGCCGGAGCGCGCGCCGTTTCGCTTCAGCCGATTGTTGACGCAAGGCTTGGCCATGTGCATAGCCGTCCGCGTACATGGCATTTTCGCGTTTTTGGAAAGCGCCCATCGTAGCACTCCGCACCGCTTGAATCATGGGCTTATTGGCAATAGCTATATCAGCAAGGGGGATGAATTCGTTTGATTTAATCTCCATTTTCGGGCAATCCTTCCGCTAATATATCGGCTAAGTGACGGACCCGTTTCGATTTATCATGACGCGCTAGACCGCCGTTTATATGGGTGAGGCAACTGACATCCCCGGTCACAATAGTATTGGCTTGTGATTGCTCAATATTGTTCATTTTTTCGGTGAGTATGGCATTGCTGACCGCGCTCATTTTGACGCTAAAAAGTCCCCCGAAGCCGCAACAGACATCTGATTCCGCCAGATCGACAATTTCAGCATTCTCGACATTGCCCAACAAACGACGCGCTTGATCTTTCAAACCAAGACCTCGCAAACCATGACACGCATCATGGAACGCATATGTTTCGCTCTCTGGCAAACGCAGATTGAGATTATCGATACCCAGACCGTCCACCAAATATTCGGAAAATTCCCAAGTAATGGCGGCGATACGTTCAGCTTGAGCAAGAAGTTCGGGTTCATCGGCAAACAACGTAGGATAGTCATGACGGACCATCGCCACACATGAACCCGATGGTGCAACGATCACTTCGGAATCAGCAAAAGCCTTCAAAAATTGCTTAGCTACGGTACGTGCTTCATTGCGATAACCTGAATTAAACGCAGGTTGGCCGCAACACGTTTGCGCCATCGGAAAATCAACTTCAACGCCGATATGTTCCAATATTTGCACTACTGATAAGCCCGTGCCAGGATACATCATGTCGATCATACAGGTTACAAAAAGCGAAACTTTTTTACCTTGGGGAGATGGTCGGTTAGGGAGTGACATCTAACACCTCAAATAATTTAGCAATATAAACAAAATACCCCAACTATTCTTTATTTGGCAAAAAATAGTTGGGGCGAGAATATTATTATCTATCGGAGGAAGGCTTCGTGCAAGCCCCCATCTACACTGAAGATTTGACCCGTGGTCTTACTAAACGCACTTGAGGTCAAGAGATAAGCAACTTCCGCCTGATCATCGGGCGTAATGGCTTGTTTAGTCAAGGTCCGTTGCGCATAGAAATTGGCTAATTTGCTACGCAATACTTCGGTATCTTCGGATTCATCGAATTCGATTTGATACTTGGTCAACGAGCTAATCACCCGATCCCGGGGGAACATGCTACTACCTTCAACCACCGTGGCCGGAGCCAAGCCATTTACCCGCACATATGGCGAGAGTTCAATGGCCAGTTCACGCACCAGATGATTGGCGGCGGCTTTGCTGGTGTCGTAAGCAATTGAACCACGTTTGGAAACAGCCGCATTCACGCTCGTCGTGATGACCATACTACCGGATAGTCCTTGTTCTTCCCAAATACGACGAGTTTCGTCGCCGACAATATACGCACCTAAGACATTCACATCAAAAGTGAAACGGAATTTATCATCGCTGATATGGCCGGTCTTATCGGGGGCAACAAAAACTCCCGCAGTTACAATGACATTATCAACCCCACCATAGGCAATGATGACTTGATCGAGCAAATCTTTAACACTTTGCCGATCAGTGATATTCACATCTAACGCAATAGCTGAGCCACACGCCGATAAACCACTGCCAGCTACACCAATGCCCATGCCATAAATTGCCGTCAATTCATCGGCGGTTGCTTGGGCGGCATCGATATTCAAGTCTGCGCAAACAACATGCGCACCTTCTTTGGCAACACGATGCGCCACGGTCTTGCCAATACCGCTTCCTGCGCCAATCACGATTACGGCATTACGCGCTAGTTCTTGTTCCTTTGGCATCCGTTGCAACTTAGCTTCTTCGAGTGCCCAATATTCAATATCAAAGGCTTCTTGGCGCGGCAGAGCTACATATTCGCCAACCGCTTCCGCCCCTTCCATGACAGCCACCGCATTATTATAAAATTCAGCCGTTACACGCGATTCACTCTTATTCTTACCAAAGGCAATCAAGCCAATGCCCGGAATTAAGATCACACGTGGATTGGAGTCGCGCATGGCCGGTGAATCATCGAGTTTGCAGGTTTCATAGTAGCTGGCGTAATCTTTGCGATATTGGACGATGCCCGCATCTAGTTTTTCGAGCAGATCTTCCGTTGTTTCGGATTGCGGATTCCAATCGACATAAAGCGGTTTAATCTTGGTGCGCAAAAAGTGATCCGGACAGGACGTGCCTAATTCTGCTAGGCGTTCCGCATCATGACTATTCACAAATTGTAAAATCCCGTCACGGGCATCAATGGTACCAATAAAGCGGTTTTGCTTGGAAACCATCCCGCGCAATGTTGGCAGGATTTCTGAAATGAGCGTGCTGGCGTCTTCTTCACCAAGGGTTTGGTACTTCGCGCCACCAAAGGTTTGGTCGCCCTTGGAATTTTCTTCGAGATAACGGGCGGCGAGTTCAATGAGGGTTAAGGATAATTCATAGCATTCTTTATCATCATCCGCCCAATTGATGAGACCATGCCCACCGAGAATAATGCCTTGAATACCGGGATTAGCTTCGATGGTTTCTTGCAATTTGAGACCCAAATCGAAGCCCGGACGTTGCCAATCAACCCAAACAACAGCATCACCGTAAATTTCTTTGGTTAATGCGGGTCCATTGCTACACGCGGCCACCGCAATCACGGCATTGGGATGGGTGTGGTCAACATGTTTATAGGGCACAAAAGCATGTAAAGGTGTATCAATTGAAGAAGCGCGCGGATTCAAATTGAATACCGTGTGCGGATACATAGCCACCATCGCATCTTCAATCGGCGTTTTGACACCTTTTTCATCAGCGTGATCGTAAACACCTTGCAGAGCCATCAATTTATCCATATAAAGCGAGGCAAAATTCGCCCGTTTGGAAGTGCGTAAATCGCCCCCAGAACCTTTCACATATAAAACTTCAACTTCTTCGGAAGTCAAAGGATCTGTCATCATGATTTTGGAGGAGGTGTTGCCGCCACCCGTATTGGTAACGCGCTGGTCATCGCCCAAAATATTGGAGCGATAGACGAGACGATCAACCGGATCAAGGGTATCGGCATAGCTATCATCCCATGTGTAATTCACATGCCGATAATCTTGCGGTTTGAATAATTCCATTGTTGTTCTCCATGTACTATGATTTTAAAAACTTGTCTTCAAGATCTCGAATTTCAGCTTCACCAATCGCCACAAGTTTGCCAATCGCGGCTGTTTCAATTAAGGAACGTGCCGTAAATTCAGCTACTTCGAGGCGATCAAATGCCTGTAAGGTGCTTTGCCCTGTGGTTAGCACACAGTCATTTTGTAAAAGCAAAACTGGGTGGTGCTCGGTTATCTCATTTGCAATGGCCACGGGATCATGATATTGCACGCCATACGGCATTTTCTTGACATCCTGCAAAAGAATATAGCTTTCGGGAATGGTGCGCGTGTCCATCGGATGATCCGCTACGGCATAGGCTGTCGCGTAAGGCGATTGCGCGGTGATAATGCAATTAATCTGCGGATGCATATCGTAAATTGTCTTGTGGAGACGCACCGAGCGGCTCGGCATTTTGCCTACTTCACGTTGCCCATCTTGAATGAGGACAATATCGCTCAATTCAATACTGGGACGATCATGACCTGTAGGCGTAATAAGAAATGAGTTTTCATCGACGCGCAGAGAAATCACGCCTTCCGTACTAATCATCAATTGGCGCTGGCAAGCGCGCTCTATAACCTTCAAAACCTTCGACCGCATCGCTCGTTCATGACTGCTGGGTTTGGCAGGTGTAAATTCGGGCAAGACGTTGGTGCGATGATTAAATCCTTCAATTTGCTCATCAGACAGCGCTTGAATGGGTCCTAAACTTTGGGCATACATTTGAGTCCGTGCGCAAAAGTCCAGAGTTTCAAGGCGCTGAAAGGCTTCTAGTAGATTTTCCCCGGCGGTTGCTACGCCATGATTTTCCAGCAGAACCACATCAAAACCTTCGGCAAAAGTTTGAGCAATATTCGCACCCAGCGCCTCACTCCCCGGCAATGCATAAGGGGCGTAACCCACTTCACCACAAACGCCCTTGGCTTGCGGAATCAAACTGGTATCCGGGATTTTGCGCACAATACTAAACGACACCAGCGCCGGTGCATGGGCATGGACAATAGCCTTAACATCAGGTCGTTTTTTATATATTTGACGATGGAAAGGAAGTTCAGATGAAGGTGGATGAAAACCGTGGGTGGTCCCATCCGGTAAAACTTGGATCATATCCCTCGGCGTTAAACTGCCCTTATCAACCCCGCTGGGTGTAATCCAAATAGTGCCATCATCGTCCAAAATGGAGAGATTCCCTCCGGAAAGGGTAGTCATGCCTCCATAATAGATACGTTGCATGATTTCCGTGAGTTGTTGTTGGGGCGTTAAGAGTTCAAAACTCATATATTTAAAGCCTTCGCTTGCCACGCCGCAGTATTTTCCGGCGTATAGCGTTGCATATTGGGTAAAGATGCCAGCAGTTGGCGCGCTTCTTGAATATTGCCGAGTTCGCCGAGAGCAATCAATTGAACCATGGCGTTGCCAATTACCGTGGCTTCAATGGGACCTGTGACCACCTCACAACCGGTAGCATTTGCCGTGAATTGGTTCAGTAAGCGGTTTTGACTACCACCCCCGACAATATGAATAGTGGACACATGTTGCCCACTGATGGTTGTGAGCTTGTTAAGCACTTGCCCATATTTCAGCGCTAGACTTTCGAGCACAGCGCGGGTGATTTCGCCTACAGTTTGGGGAATAGATAGATTGTGTTCACTGAACCACGCTTGAATCAATTCCGGATGATTGCCCGGCCCTAAGAATCGTTCGTCGTCCACATCAAATATATATTGCAGGGGTTCAGCACCTTCGGCGGCAACGACCAAATCGTCATAACTATATTTATCGGCACCCCATGTGGTCCGACATTGTTGCAAAATCCACAACCCCATCACATTTTTGAGAAAACGATAGGTGTCATAGACACCGCCTTCGTTGGTCATATTTGCTTCAAATGCCGCATCGCTGACAATGGCATCGGGCACTTCCAAACCAACCAAGCTCCACGTGCCACTGCTGATATAGGCAAAATCATTGGATTGGGTGGGTACACCCGCCACCGCGCTCCCCGTGTCATGACAGGCTGGCGTAATAACCGGAATATTGTCATAAGTACCAATGCGCGTACCGGGTTGCGCAATTTCGGGCAATATATGGGTAGGAATATTGAGTTTGTTGAGCATATCCCGCGCCCAATCTTTGGTGGCCGGATTGAGCATTTGCGTCGTGGTGGCATTCGTAAATTCGCAAACTTTAGCGCCCGTCAGCCAATAATTCAGCAAGTCTGGTGCAGTTAGGAAGGTTTCAGCAATATCAAGAACGGGTGAATCGGCCATACTCAGCAATTGATAGAGCGTGTTAATCCGCATGAACTGAATGCCCGTATTTTTGTAAATTTCAGCCTGCGGAACAGTCGCAAAAGCTTTTTCCAGCATACCTTCAGTGCGATCATCCCGATAATGCACCGGATTGGCAACTAAATTTCCGTTGGCATCAAGCAAACCAAAATCAACACCCCACGTATCTACCCCCAAGCTAG
>JBNLCD010000370.1:0-5927 GCA_050303635.1 Anaerolineae bacterium | reverse complement strand
GGCAATTAGCCACAGCGCGAAATCGCCAGCAGAGGACTCATAACCCACCCACTGATAATTTTGCCCGTCGTCCGGCAAATAGGTAACTTTGGTTTCGAGATGCTCAATCGCTTGAGCCTTTGACATCAAATGCCCGCTCCCCATATTCGTGACGCTGAGATAGAGCGTATATAAAATGGGGTAGAGTGTAAACAGCGCGGTAACTGCAATCCCAAACGCCAACCATTTATAGGGGGTAAATTTCGGTCGCAAATATACCATTACAACAAACACAAAAACTGCACTAATCCCCGATGCCAACGGAATTAACCCGTCCGCAATAATCTTGGAAACTAGCCAGATGACACCCATACCACTACTACCAATAACGAGTAAACTCAATAAATAGGAGGGATTTTTGACTTTAAAATTTGCTTTTTCCATGTGGCCTGTAACTTATAATCTAGTTTATTGAGGTCAATTTCTGGATCTGAAATATAGAATAAATTGATCTAAACATAATAAGTTAGGATAGCTAATTGCGCTAACTCAATTAGCTATCCTTGTATCTACCTATACGCGTGTTTATTCTTCTTCAGCTTGTGCTTCAATTTGGATCACTGCGCCGTCGAGTGCTTCTTGTGGTGACAATTCACCTTGGGCAACCAATGCACCGGCATTGACCCAAGCATCCCAGACAAAGCCCATTTCCGGAATGGAGGGCATGGGGACAGCGTTGATACCCGCGGCATTAAAGCCAATGGTGTTATCATCTTCGGCGGAATTGAAAATAGATGCCCATGCGGAAGGACGTGGTTCAGCATCATAGATCGCTTGATAGTGTTCTTCAGTTGCAAGGAAATCAACCGCAAAGGTTTGAGCCAAAATCACATTATCTTTATAAGCATTGATAACGAGACCTTGGACACCCAAGAATGGGTAACCCGGTTCGCCACCTTCTTCAGCGGCGGGGAAAGCTGAAATTGCATAGTGAACACCGGCGGTATCAAAACGATTGATGGCCCACGGACCCGTCATAATGAATGGTGAACGGCCTGTTTCAAACAAGACGTGGGAAGCTTCCCAGTCAATATTTTCGGATACGACACCTGCGTCAATCAAGTCAGCAATCCATGCCAAACCTTCAGCCATGCCTTCGTTATTCATCCCAATATCGTCGGCGGTGAAATTACCTTCTTCGTCGCGTCCGAAAATATAACCACCGTATGTGGTGTAGATGGGATAACTGTTGTAGGTTAAGTCGGGGAGACCAATGGCACTATCGGCATCACCAGCTTCAACAAGGGCCGTCCCGATTTGCGCAACTTCGTCCCAGGTGGCAGGCGCATCGGGCACCATATCGGTGTTGCGGAAGAAACCAATATTTTCGACAGCTAAGGGCAGACCATAAAGTTCGCCATTATAAGTGAAACCATCAATTGCATTTGGCAAGAAATCATCAGCCGTGGCACCCAGCTCAATTGGTGCCGCCGCGCCATTTTCAACAATTGGGCCTAGATTATCATGCGGAATAATAATCATGTCCGGGCCTTCGCCGGAAGCCGCACCGAGGGTCATTGCATTCCGGATTTCGCCGAGATCGACAACTTCAACGGAAACGCCAATCCCATATTCTGCTTCGAAATCTTCACCCAGTTGGGTTAATACTTCCAAACGACCATCATCATAAACCCATAACGTGAGCTCAAGTGAATCTTGGGCTTCAGCCGGGGCAACTGAATGCGTGCTCGGAATACTGAGCATGGCTATAAGAACTGCTACGATCAAAATACTGACAACTTTGATTTTCATTTTTTACTCCTAAATACTAGTTTTTAAATAATTAATGGAGGTTGATTTGGAGACAATCAGCTCCCAATTGCATTTCATACAATTTCACTAGTTGTCTACACGAACTGTCAACACGTGTTGACTAATCTTATAAAGGAATATAAACTAGCTTTATTCAAAAGTCAAGAAAATAACTTTGTATTGGTTTCAAAACTTAAATTGGATTAATTGGATATGCGCGAAATTAGAAATTTCAATCAAAACTGGCTTTTTGCTCCGTGTGAAGCGGATATCAACGCCAGTGATAATATTTTTGAATCAGTTACCTTGCCCCACTCCAACAAATTATTTGACCACCGTTCGGTGAATGATCAAGACTATCAATTTGTCTCGACGTATCGTAAATATTTCTCTATTGAAGAAACTCAGCCAGCTAAACGTATATTTCTTGATTTTGACGGGGTGATGGCTCAAGCATCTGTGTATCTAAATGGGACACATCTGGGGCACCAGCAAGGCGGCTATACGCCATTTAGTTTTGAAATCACCGAGGCTCTGCAAATTGGGGAGAATGTACTAACAGTTTATGTTGATTCAACAGAAGACCCTGCTATTCCACCCTTTGGTGGCCGCGTTGATTTTTTAACATTTGGCGGCATCTATCGAGACGTCAATCTGCGGATTGTCCCGCAAAACCATTTGGCCGATATCTTTGTTAAACCACAAGATGTTCTAACCCAACCCAGCCTTGCCTGTGAAATTGAATTAAATGCCTATCAACCTCAACTAAATGTAGTGGTCGCCCTTGAAACTTTAGACGGCCAACGCCTGACCGAAACCTACGCAAACTTATCTTCAGAAAAACTTGTTGTTGCTTTGCAAGATTTACCCGCTATCGAATTATGGTCCATTGATGCGCCCAACCTGTATCAACTGGTGGTCACGCTCTACGAAAACGATGATGCCATCGACCAAACAACGGTCTGCTTTGGCTTTCGACAAGCTGAATTTAGTGCGGACGGCAATTTCTATTTAAATGGTGAAGTCTTGCCGCTCTTTGGTCTAAATCGGCACCAAACCTATCCCTATATTGGCGCGGCGGCTCCTGTGCGTTTGCAAGAACTCGACGCCGATATTTTGAAGGATGAATTGGGCTGTAATATTGTGCGCACGTCGCACTATCCCCAATCCCCGCATTTCATCAAGCGTTGTGATGAAATAGGCTTGCTTGTTTTTGAAGAAATTCCCGGCTGGCAACATATCGGCGATGATGCATGGCAAAAACTCGTTTTGCGCGATGTGCAAGCGATGGTCAAACGCGACCGCAATCACCCCTCAATCATATTATGGGGAGTCCGCATCAATGAATCACCGGATGATGCCACGCTTTACCAACAAGCCAATCAACTCGCGCATGATTTAGACCCAACGCGTCAAACCGGCGGGGTACGCAACTTTATCCAGAGTGAGCAATTTGAGGATGTGTTTACCCTCAATGATTTTCCGCCGGGTATTCAAACGCCGCGTTCCAAACCCCATCTCATCACGGAATTTGGGGGGCATATGTTCCCCACCAAAACATGGGACAATGAAGAACGCCGCATCGCCCATGCCTTGCATCATGCCCAAAAACAAAATGACCAGATTGGCCACCCAGATGTCGCGGGTGGTATTGGCTGGTGTGCGTTTGATTATCACACCCACTACCAATTTGGTTCAGGCGACCGCATTTGTCATCATGGCGTGATGGATATTTTTCGGCTTCCGAAAATGGCCGCCTATTTCTACCGGAGTCAGAAATCGCCTACTAGTGAAATTGTGCTGTATCCGGCCACGAGTTGGACGGTGGGAGATCGCAACGAAGGCGGCAACAATCCCCTCGTTATCTTCAGTAACTGTGAAGAGATTGCCGTCTGGGTTGGGGATAAACTCAAAGGCCGCTATCAACCCGCCTCGGCTCAATTTCCGCATCTCGACCATCCGCCGTTTTTTGTGTCTTGGTCAGAACCCTACAACCCGTGGGGTGGTGATTTGGAAGATTTGAGGGTTCAGGGGTTAATCAATGGCGACGTGGTTATAGAGCACCGCCTTTCATCTACCCATGTCCCGCATGGGTTGGAAATCACGTCCCACACCACCACTCTCCAAGCGGATGGAGCAGATATGGCGCGTATCGTTATCCGCTTAATTGACCGCTATGGCAACACGTTGCCCTATTTCATGCCGGTGGTCTCGCTGACTCTTGAAGGTGATGCGGATTTGATTGGCGAAAACCCGCTAGCCCTCGTCGGTGGCCAAACTGCCGTCTTTGTCAAAGCGCGCCATACAGCCGGAACCGTGGTCATTCAAGCTCAGACTCCACACCTCGACCCGGTTGCTCTCAACCTGAAAATTAGCGATTGAAATAAAGAGACTTATCCAATGTGGACAAAGTTGATGCTTTTGCGATACCTTTAAGTTTGAACTTTGTTCTTACAGACAATTACGGATATTCAATATATGGTTACCCAAGAAGATGTTGCGCAACGCGCGGGAGTTTCACGGTCAGTTGTTTCTTATGTCCTGAATGGCGGACCACGCAAAGTTTCAGAAGAAACCCGTCAACGCGTTTTAGAAGCAATCAAGGACCTTGGCTATCGTCCGAATGAACATGCGCAACGCTTAAAACAAGGCAATGATGTTGCCCAAAATTCAATTGGCATCATCACCGGTGGTTCCGGCTTTAATGTGCTTGAACGGCCTTACTACAATATCATCCTGTCCAGCTTATATGATTATGCTTATCAGCAAGATCAGCAGATCAGCTTTTTGGTCTATTGGGATGCGCTGAAGGACCCTATATTCTTCAATAAGCACATTCATGAGCAAGAAATTTCCTCACTCATTTTGATGTTGCCATCTTTCATTTTGCGCAATGAAGAAGATGAAGCCTTGCTGAAGGAAATTATTGAACGCATCCCGAATATAGTGTGCCTTGAGGAAAGTTTACTTGATTTACCCGCTGTTATTTTTGATCGCGCGGATGCCGCCCGCTTAGCCGTGAATCATCTCATCAAACTAGGGCATCGCGAAATTGCTTTTGTGGCCATCGACGACCAGCGCGTTGACGGTTATCAACAAGCTCTCATCATGAATGGCCTTGAAGTGGATGATAGTTTAGTCGATTTTCTCAAGCCGACATTAACCCCGATGGAATCAGCGTACGATATTGTGACGCGTTTGTTAGATGAAGAAGCCTCGTTTTCGGCGATTTTTGCGGCCAATGATGAAGCCGCTTTTGGGGCGATGGCCGCGCTCAAAGATCGTGGTTTGCATATCCCCGAAGATATTGCAGTGGTCTCGATTGATAATATTGATATGGCTAGTGTTATCCGTCCGGCTTTGACAACCGTTGAGGTACCTAAGCAAAATTTAGCGCGGTTGGCATTACAACTTTTGGTGACCCTGAAGAATTTCCCCGACCAACGGGATGTCTCGATGATGGCCCCGATTGAACTGATTGTTCGTGAATCATGTGGCGCTAAATTGCCTACCAATAATCGCTAAATGTGAATGAGAAAATTTCTGATAATCTTTCATTTAAGCGGCGAACCACATCGGGTCCGCCCTACCCATGGTCAACTTACGCATCAATATCGTTGAGAATTTGTTGATAAGAATCTGACGCAAGTTTTAAATTGATTACTCATTAGCATCGGGGTGCGGCATTAACTTAGCCATTGGTAGGGCTGGGCCGACGTGCCCAGCCGCTGATAAATTCCCCCAATTATTTCACATTTTACGTAAGATAATGCCGCCTTGTTGAGGCTTCTTCTGGGGTTACCCCGACCTGCACAACCCTAAATTATTTCCTTAACAAGGGGGGCTTCAGGCCCTTGCTCGTCAGCTAGGCGTCTTGGCTTAAATCTTGATCGAGTGGTAATTTGATGCGGAAACAGGTCGAACCGGGTTCAGACATGACCGAGATCTCGCCTTTGTGTTTCTCGACAATAATATTATGACTGATATTCAAACCCAAGCCAGTCCCTTCGCCGGGTGCTTTCGTCGTGAAAAATGGGTCAAAAATCTTGGTCTGCACATCTTCAGGAATACCGGGGCCATTATCGGCCAATTCAATCACAACCCAATTGTTTTCTTGATAGGTGCGCAAGGTGATT
>JBNLCD010000369.1:0-5959 GCA_050303635.1 Anaerolineae bacterium | reverse complement strand
GTGGCGGCTTTAATGAAGGCACCTTCGCTATGAGGACGTGGATTTTTTGTGGGGCGCAGGCGTGCGTGCTCCCGGGTGGGCTGGGCTCGCGTGTTGGCACGATGGCCCAATGGAACAAGCCTTTATCGGCGCACCCATTGAAGATATGCATGATCCGGTTGAATTAGGTCATGTCGCCCGAAGTTTCGATTCTTGTTTGGTGTGTACCGTGCACGCCTATGACGGTAAGACTGGCGAAGAATTAAGCAAATTCCAAGTCAATAATATGTGTTAAGTCAGTAAACCATACATGGGGGGAGGCTTATCCTCTCCCTATGTAGCACAATATTTTTGGAAGAACCCAAAAGATTTTAAAAAGAACGAATAGATATTTTCGCCAAAACTTAAAAAACTATCTAGGTAACGAATGACGATATTGTATGAATACCCTAATTATTGGTTGCGGCAATTTATTACGCGGAGATGATGCGGTTGGCCCAGTCCTTGTACGGGTGATGTGGGAAATGGGCATACCCGATACGCTCACGCTGGCCGACGGTGGCACAGGTGGCATGGATGTGGCCTTTAAAATGAGGGGGGCCCAGCACGTCATTCTCGTCGATGCCTGCTATACCCAGAGCGAACCGGGTACTCTCTTTAAAGTTCCCGGCGAGGAAGTCGAAGAATTGCCCCCTCTCAAAGGGATAAATCTTCATGCATTTCGCTGGGATCATGCGTTGGCTTTTGCGCGGTGGTTACTCAAAGATGAATATCCTGACAAAGTGACAGTCTACTTAATTGAAGCCGGCCAACTTGAATTTGGAGCAGATTTATCCACCCCTGTCCGTGCGACGATGGAATATCTAGCGAAACATCTGATTGCTGAATATGGCACATTGGAGGGGCAAGATGCAGGTTAATTTCACAGACAATGGCTATCTGCATATTCCAGCGAATATTGCCCAAACCTATTTCCCCGAAGATGTTCTAGTCGCTCTCATGAAAGAAGAAGAGCTATGGTTGTTGCCTCTACGGGGTGCGGCGGCAGGCGGTTTACTGCTAAAACAACGAAACCGACAAGGCGATAGAAGTGTCATCATCTGGGAAGTGCTTTATCCCCATTCACCTCAAGGATTGTGCGCGGCGTATTGGGATGAACAACACGGGGCTTTACGGGTAGCCTTTGAGGAGAATTTATGAGTGATTTTCCAGATGATGCCTTTGCCGCTGAAACGTTTGTCGAGAAGGAAAAAGGGCGTTTTGTTGTTTATCTTGAAGTTCATTTTTGGGAGAACGCAACCGAAGGCAAAGTGGCGACCTATCGTCATCGTATCCAAGAATATTCAACCCAACGTAAGGCTGAAATTGCGGCAGAAATTATTCGTCGGGCCGCTAACCGAGACATAAAATATCCACCCGGGTCTTAAAGGATGTGTATCATGTTATCACCTCAACCTATTGGTATTTTTTCTTTACCAGCGAGCTATTTAGTATTACCAGACATTGGTTATCACGAAGATACTTATCAACAGCTCATGCAAGGCAAAATTCCGGCTGAATTTCCGACTGAATGGCGTTTTTATGAATGGGCGCTCAATGGTGACATTGATGAAGCACTCGCTTCCTTAGCTGATGATGACAGTGATATCGCTCGTTACAATCAATTTGTCTTGCAATCTTCACCTGAAGCATATGAAAGTCTAAGCACCATACTGACAGGCAATTTACGGCAATTCTTAGACGTGGTCGCGTATACCTTGGGGTATGTGAGTGAACCTCCAGTCGCCGATAATCTTGAATCTGAAGCACGGGCCTTCGTGTTAATGGCCCAAGCTACTCATGAAATTGAGCAGGACAATTTGCCGGAAGCCTTGGATTTATTAGCCGAAGCGATTGACACTAGCACTGAAGCTTCTCCGATCTTTTCGGCGCAGTTGCAAACCACATTTTTAGAAATGCAACGCACCCATGCCGAAAGCCACATCACCATGATTTTGCAGTATAAGAAAATATTGCAAACGCTCCATGAGAGTGATTTGGAAGTTGCTAAAGCTGAAGCATGGTTAAATTTAGGCATTACCTATCAAGAGCTTTCGAATGGTCAACGGGGTTCTCTGCTCGAAGCCAGTAAATGCTATCAACGTTCCCTGCAGTTTTTTACTTACGAAAACTACCCAGAGCAATATGCCCTCGCGCAAAGTAATTTGGCGCTAACCTATCTGGCCATGCCGCTGGTTGAAGCAAGTGATCGTCTCCGTGCAGGCATTGCTATCCAAGCGCTTAACGAAGCTCTCAAGGTCTATCAAAAAGAAACCCACCAAGACCAATGGGCCAGCACGCAAATGAATTTGGCTAATGCCATGCAATACTTGCCCACAACCCACCCGCAAGAAAATCTAGAGCAAGCCGTTGAACTCTACGAAGAAATTCTAATGGTGCGTAATCCGCAAACCGATCCGATTGGGTATGCACGCCTATTGGCTAATCAAGCCAACGCGCTCGCTCATCTAGGAATTTTTGTACACGCGATTCCCAAGTTGCAACAGGCCCATTCCCTGTTTATGCGTAATAAGGAACAATAAGCCGCCACGGCAACTTTAGAATTACTCAATGAAATTCATAACCGTCAACGTGAAATCATGATGCAATCCGCTGAGAATATTTCATAAGGAAGCTACTCATATGACTACCGCAATGTCGCCTGACCACACCGAAAATCTAGAAAATTTGGCGGAGCAAGTTGATAAGACACTAGAAGTTGTTAATCAATTGCCCGAAGAGGAACGCACCAAAGCCTTGGACTTGAAGCAAGCCATTGAAGCTTTTCATAAAGTGGGGCTCACCAAGATTGTGCAGTCTTTAAAAGCTGATCCGCGTGGCAAAGAATTATTATTTGAATTGATTGATGAACCCGAAATATATGCGTTATTTCTCATGCACGGCATTGTGCGGCCGAGTTTGCCTATGCGCGTTTCACAAGTAATTGACAGTGTGCGGCCCTATATGCAGTCACATGGCGGCGATGTGGAATTGGTCGAAGTTCAGCAAGATACGGTCTATATCCGGCTCTTGGGAGCCTGTAATGGTTGTTCAATGTCGGCGGTAACCTTGCGAGAAGGCGTCGAAGAAGCACTCTTAGAACATGTGCCGGAAATCCAAAATATTGAAGTGATTGAAAATGATCCGGCCCCCGGCATGATTATGCTGGATGCAATTCAAACCATGCCCAGCCAAACCACAGGCTGGCTCGAAGGACCACCAGTTGAGGATATCCCGACGGATAAAGCCTATCGCTTAGATGCGGATGACATCAGTATTGTGATTATTCGCTTAGAAGATAAGTTAATGGCCTATCGGAATGAATGTGCGCATCAAGGCTTACCCTTAGATCGCGGCATGATTGATACCGCAAATGGTACGATTACCTGCCCGTATCATGGTTTTTGTTACGATGCAATGTCTGGTGAATGTTTAACGGCAGTCCAAGCCCAGCTCGAACCATTTCCACTTAGAATCCAGGATGGCATAGTGTGGATACGTCCCGTCAGCTAACCCAACCCATTTTACGCCTTGGCGCTGATTCATCCGGTGGCTTGAGTTTACCTGATTCGAATCCCACGCCCGCGCAATTATCCACGCCTCGCGGAGTCTTCATGCGGGATGACTTGTTCATCGTGGCTGATACGGGGAATCATCGCGTCTTGATCTGGCATGGCTTTCCCACTGAAGATGGACAAGCGGCAGATGTGGTGTTGGGTCAGCCCGATTTTTATCAGCAAAGTATCGCTGGCGGGGAGAATTGTGTTACGAATGGCCTGCACACGCCCACCAATATTCTTGTTATTGGCAATAGCTTGTATGTGGTCGATGCATGGCATCATCGGATTTTAGTGTGGGACCATATCCCCACAGAAAATTATCAGGCACCTGATTATGTGTTAGGCCAACCGAACTTAGAAACAATAGAAGCCAATCGCGGCGGGGATGTATCAGGGAATACACTTTATTGGCCATATGGCATTGCCTATTGTGGTGGATATTTCTATATTGCGGATACAGGTAATCGGCGTGTATTAGGCTGGCAAGGTCTGCCTAAACCTAACCAGCCTGCTGATTTTATATTGGGACAAGATTCCTTCACAACTGGTTTAGAAAATCGTGGTCAAGGCACCAATGCGAATACATTCCGCTGGCCCTATGCATTGGCAGGTAATGAAGATGTACTCTATGTAGCTGATGCCGGTAATCATCGAGTTTTGGGTTGGTCGCCTTTGCCAACAAGTGACCGACCAGCAGATATTGTCCTCGGTCAGGTGGATTTCACAAATTCATTTGAATTTCCCTACACCGCTCAAGGACCTCAACGATTGCGCTTTCCATATGCACTGACATTGACTGAAACAGGTCTAGCCGTAGGCGATATGGCGAATAATCGTGTTTTACTCTGGCACGATTTACCACAGTCCGGCTGTTTTCAGGCGGCGGATGAGGTACTCGGTCAACTTGATTTTGCGACCAATGGTGAAAATCGCTGGGATGTAGTCGCTGAGGATACACTTTGTTGGCCTTATGGATTACACTATCATGCAGGGAAATTAGCGATCGCGGATTCAGGGAATAATCGCGTGATGATTTGGCAGATAGGTGATCAAGCATGAGCCACCTATCCACAACAACCACCCAACGCTGGTATTTACGAGTTACCGGTATTGTGCAAGGGGTTGGCTTCCGCCCCTTTGTCTATAATCTTGCGCAAAATTTAGGTCTCGCGGGTTGGGTTGGCAATGATAATGAGGGTGTTTTCATTGAAATTGAAGGCGCTGAGACTGATCTTGCTGAATTCCTAGCTGAATTGCAGACAGCGCCACCCCCGCTTGCCCATATTGAACACATTGCCCACACAGTCATTGAACCACACAACACAACGGATTTTGTCATTAAACCCAGCGAACATCAGGTTGGGTCGCATACGCTTGTATCTCCAGATTTATGTATTTGCGACGATTGCCTAGCCGAACTATATGATCCCACTAATCGTCGCTATCAATATCCGTTTATCAATTGCACAAACTGCGGTCCGCGTTTAACGATTATCCAAGACTTGCCCTATGATCGCCCCTTAACAACCATGGCGAAATTCCCCATGTGCCCCGCGTGTGAACGTGAATATCATGACCCGACCAATCGCCGTTTTCATGCCCAGCCCAATGCGTGTCCAGAGTGTGGCCCGCAAGTTTGGTATGCCACATCTGATAGTGTCGATTTTGATGATGCACTAAACCTTGCCCAAACAGCCTTGGCACAGGGTCAGATTGTGGCTGTCAAGGGACTTGGGGGATTTCATTTGGCTTGTGATGCCACCCAAAATGAGGCAGTGACGACCTTGCGTCAACGTAAAGACCGCGCCGCAAAACCCTTTGCCGTGATGATGCGCGATATGGCCAGGGTGCGGCATTATGCTGAAGTGAATGACGAAGAAGAAGCCTTGTTGCTCAGTCGGGAACGTCCCGTTGTTCTCTTGCGCAAGAAACCGAACACTGACTTAGCCGATTTGATTGCTCCCGGTAATCAATATGTGGGCGTGATGCTTCCTTATACGCCTCTCCATTATTTATTGCTCAACGATGTGCCATTGGTGATGACCTCAGCCAATTTATCGGGTGAGCCGCTGGTCAAAGATAATGCAGAAGCCATCAACCGTTTAGGCAACTTGGCCGATGGTTTTCTCCTGCATAATCGCGATATCGAAATCCGTTGTGATGACTCAGTCGTGCGTGTGCTTAACGGGCAAGAATTGCCCATGCGGCGCTCACGTGGTTATGCACCTTTTCCGGTCAAATTACCCTTTAAGGCTAAATCAGTGTTGGCGGTTGGCGGCGAACTCAAAGCAACTTTTTGCCTTACCACTAATCAACATGCCTTCCTCAGCCAACATATTGGCGACATGGAAAACCTCGAAACTCTTACTGCCTTTGAAAAA
>JBNLCD010000368.1:0-5969 GCA_050303635.1 Anaerolineae bacterium | reverse complement strand
AAGTAGTGGGGTGACGGCGATTGCAACCGGTGCAGACCATACTTGCGTTCTGACCAGTAGCAGTGGCGTGAAGTGTTGGGGATTAAACAATCATGGTCAACTTGGTGATGGCACCACCACAGATCGCCATAAAAGTTTACAGGCGGTTTTTGATTATTCCTGGGATCTACTCACGCCCCGCGAACAATCTTCATTGGTCCGCTTGAGCGTCTTCCGCGACAGCTTTGACCGGGCCGTCGCCAAAGCTGTCGCGGAAGCATCACTCTTCACCCTTTCCAGTCTAGTCGATAAATCACTGCTAAAAGTTGATGAAGCTGGACGCTACTATTTCCATGAACTTTTGCGGCAGTTTGCGCATAAACGTTTGGTCAAGGCGGATTTAGTCACGCAAACTGAGGACAAATATATTACGTATTATGTTGATTTGCTGGTGAATTTAGCAAATCGGATCATGGATGGGGGACTAGAGAATCAACGGTCCGCGCTCAAAATATTGGTCGATGAAACAGCCACTGTCGATCAGGCGCTTTTGCTAGCCGCGGACCGCGGTGATTTGCAGACTATTGAAAAAACATATATGCCGCTTCTATTTCGACGCATAAAAAATGGCGCGTTGACATCTCATATGCAATTGTATAAACAAATTTATGACCGATTGCCGATTAGTGTCCATCAATTGACTAATCAAGAACAGGCACGCGCCTATGCTACCTTACTTATCGCTCGTTCCGGCGCAGGTTCAATTGAACGTTCTACGCGTGAGCAACGACGGCAAATCTTAGAAATTGCCAACGAATTTCAATTGTGGGATGATTCTCACTGGCAGTGTATTCCTTACGTTGCAGACTTTGCTTATTATAACGAGCACACCATTAGTACTGAGCAATATCTTGAGTATGGCCGATTGCATGTCGAAAGTCGCCGCACATTTGGGAAACCTTATGAAATTGCCGAGGCTTTATATTTCTACGTGGACAGCAGTTTACCTGATGAAGAAGGGCTTAGCGCCATAGAAGAAGCTATTCATTTGCTTGAAACTATTGATGACCATTGGTTGATGGGTTTTCTTTACACTTTATTAGCTCGTTTTTACTTTGCGAAAAACAATTTAGAGATGGCCGCGTCTATCGCCAGAAAAACGGAAAGTTTTGCTAAAGCACTGAATATCAACTCCTTGCAGGGAAGTGCTCTCGCCTTTGGACTAAGCCTTGCGATAGATTTAGGTCTGTATGACGAATACCTTCGTTTAGCGGAAAAAGCGATTGAATTTCATGAAGTGCGTGGCAATATTTCGCCTCTACACAATATTTGGGCTGATGCAGGCTGGGTACGGATGATTGGATTAGGTGATTTTGAGCAAGCCAGCGCCTATTTCAGTGAAGCAGAAAAATACACGACGACGGAGGTCACTAAAATCCAAATGTTAGTGATGCGCTGTAACCTCGCGCGCCATCAAAATCAGTTAGAACTAGCCGCTGATTACATGGCACAAGCCCAGCAAAAATTTAAACAGGCACAGTTGGGCGAACAGCACTGGATGTACTTGCGTATATTGGAGTACAGAGGTGAGCTGGCTTTCAGCCAAGAACGCTTTGCCGATGCCATTGCAATTTTTCAAGAAGCCGTAGCCTTAGGCGAAGAGCAGAAAAGGTTTTGGATATATTTGCGTGCGTATTGGTATCTTGATTTGGCCGAGACCCAACTGTTTCATGAAGGTGTCACGCCTGAAGCATTAGCAAATTTAGTCTCGGCATTGCAAATATGTGCGGATAGCCCCATTTTGCGATATGTACTCCATGGAATATATGTGGCGGGGCTATATTTGTACTTGCGCGGAGATGTACAGGCGAAAGCCGTTACATACTTCAGTCTGGCCTTTGCTCATCAAGCCTCCGCCTATTTACATAAACAGCGGGCCCAAGCCAAGTTGAATGAATTGCAAGCCGCTATGTCCGCTGATGATTTTGAAGCGGCAATTGAACAAGGCGAGACGTTAGATCCATATGAAGCGACCCAACAATTCTTGGATGAATATGGAGCAGATGACAAAGAATAAAGTAAATCTATCTAAATAATTTATTAACAACTTATTCCTATAATCTGTTGAGTGATGACCAAATGTCTTCGCAACATTCAAAAATACAATAGTTTTATGAGGGATGGGACTTTATGCTTAACGAAAAAAGACAGATGTCGATGGTTGGTGTACTCGTTTTGATAGGACTCGCACTCGTCATCGGCTTCTTGTTGTTTAACTCAAATGATGGTTCTTTGAAAGGAACTGCGGGAGACGGTGAAGCCACGAATACGGTTGATAGCACTGCCGCAGTAACGCCAACGCCTACTGCGATTGTGACGGCGACCGATTTGCCAGCTGGTACAGATACCCCGTCGCCCTCACCAACTTTCCATGTGGGGACATGGACCGCCGAAGCACAATATACACAAACCCTGATTGCGATTGCTACCCTAACTGATTTCCCCCCTAAGACAGATACGCCGTCGCCTTCACCGACTTTCCATGTCGGGACGTGGACAGCTGAAGCTCAATATACGCAAACGCTGATTGCCATTGCCACAATGACTAACTTTCCGCCAAAAACGGTTACCCCAAGTCCGACTCCGACGTTCCATGTCGGGACGTGGACGGCTGAAGCACAATATACCCAAACATTGAATGCGATTGCGACGATGACGGCTTCATCACCAACATCAACACCAACTTTAACAGCATCACCCACAAGAACGCCATCGCCCGTACCATCGGCCACACCGACTATCACACCCACGGCTACATTCGGTATACCCGACCCATCTGACATTATTCGGAATATTATATGTCGACTATTCCGTGTATGTCGGTAATCATAAATTAGATTAGTCATATAAAAAGAGCGTACTCACATGTGAGTACGCTCTGGTGTTTTCTTGTTGAATGACGTGTTTAGTAAATCGGCAGGCTATTGTCGATTTGACGGGCCCACGCATTTACGCCACCGAGGAGGTTATACACATTTTCATAACCCCGGTCTTGGAGCCATTTGGTGACATCGCCACTCCGGACACCTGTCTTACACATAAAGACAACCGGTACGTCGTCTGGAATTTCATCTAAGCGGGTGAGGACTTGGCCTTTGGGAATGTGAACGAAGCCTTCAACTTTACTGATTTGCAATTCTTGCGGTTCGCGCACATCGACAACCACTAACTCTTCACCAGCATCCAAGCGTTGCTTGAGCGTTTTCACGCCAATACTCGGAATAGCCTTCAAGTCTTCTTCAGAACGATCATGGGCGGGCATCCCGCAGAATTGTTCGTAATCAATCAATTCGGTGACCGTCGGGTGATCTCCACAGACTGGGCAATTTGGATTCTTGCGAACTTTGAGCGTATCAAAGGTCATATTCAAGGCATCGTAAAGCAACAAGCGGCCAATTAAGGGTTCGCCTGCGCCCACAATCAATTTAATGGCTTCCGTGGCTTGTAAGGTCCCGATGGTTCCGGGCAAAATTCCAAGCACACCACCTTCGGCACAACTGGGTACCAAGCCGGGGGGTGGCGGTTCAGGGAAGAGGCACCGATAGCACGGGCCTTCGTCCGCACCAAAGACGGAAACTTGACCTTCAAAACGATAGATACTGCCGTACACATTGATTTTACCAAGCAGAACACACGCATCATTGACCAAATAGCGGGTCGGGAAGTTGTCCGTCCCGTCAATAACAATATCGTAGGGTTCAACAATATCGAGGGCATTATGGCTGGTTAAGGGTACAGGATAAGTGTGGATGGTGACAAAGGGGTTGATATCAGCTAAGGTTTCCTGCGCTGATTCCAACTTCGTCCGGCCCACATCCTTGGTACCGTGAATAACCTGACGTTGGAGATTGGTGTAATCAACCACGTCATAATCGACGAGACCGATCGTCCCCACCCCAGCGGCGGCCAAATAAAGAGCTAAGGGGCTACCGAGACCGCCCGTCCCCACGAGCAGAATTTTGGCGGCTTTGAGTTTTTTCTGACCTTCAATGCCGACATCCGGCAAAATCAGGTGGCGGCTATAACGCAGAATTTCTTGATGGGTGAGTTGAATCTGCGCAGGATCAATAGTCTGGACAGGTATAGACATTGGGCTTAGGCACTCCTCTGGTTAGCTTGTAAAACTTGTTGGTTGAGTTGGGCGGTTTGAGTCACTCCATAATTAACGGTGTGGGTTTTACCTTCACGATCAATGACGAAGGTCGTCGGTAAACTCATAACACCCCATTTTTTAGCGAGTTCCGGTTGTTTTTCGGCATCAATTTGAATATATTGCAAGTCGTCGCCCCATTTTTCACGGAGACGATGAATCGCGGGTACCTGTTGCGATTTACAGGCGGTGCAAAAATCAGCCGTGAAATAGACCAAAGCAGGCGAATTGCCATTGAGTTTACTTAAAATTGGGTCATCGGTTTGCTTAAATTGGCGAGTACGCTGAATCATCCACCAGCGGCTCAATTGATAGAGCGCAACACCAAGCAGACTGAGCGCGATAACCATTAAAAGACGTTCTAACATGAGATTTAGCCTTGCTCCGAACTAATTGGTTGTTGGGTAAAACCGGGCACATTGCGTTGACTGAGTTGATAGTAGATAAAGCAACCCACGCAAAATCCGGCGAATAAATTCAAGGCGGCGAGGCCGATAACAATCCACGCCAAGCCCCAACCGACAACCGGTGCGCCCACCAATAGAGCGACAGTCGCTAATAAATTGAAAATGCCACCTAAACCTTGTGAAAAATTATGGGGTTCAGGATTATCTTCAATGACATCTGGCTGAACCAAACCCCGTGGTTTGAGAATGCGCAGATAAAATTGCTTGAACAAAGCGGCTTGAGGAAAGAACGTCCCCAAAAGCATGACTGCTGACACAAAAGCGACCCCGATGGGCAAATTCAAAACAAATGCTAGCAGTAGCAACCCGATGATAAAACTTTGGTTTGTGCGTAAAGCACTATGATCGACATGGCGGTTCATACACTTGTAACTCCCTTTATTTTCCTCTCACACAGGAAATTTCGAGCTCTTTGTATGGTATCTGAAAAGATGATCAATCTGTAGATACCAAAGTATTGTCTTGAGTTAGCGCCCCCCGGCGATACTCGGCACAATCCGTAGCTTGGAACTGGTTTCAACATCTGTTTCAAGGCCATCTAAATAGCGAATATCTTCGTCACCGATAAAGATATTCACGAAATTGCGCAATTCATCTTCATTGAAGAGATGTTGGCGTAGTTCGGGATGTTGGGTGGTTAAATCATCGAGAATCGCCGCGACGGTAGCCCCGCTGACTTCGATTTCAGCGTTGCCGCCAGTATAAGCGCGGAGGGGGGTTGGAATTTTGATACTTGCCATATGGATTGCTCTCCTTGAGTTGATAAAATTAATTGGCTTGTTCTGTCGATTGAATGGTGAGGGTGCCTTCATCAAAAGCGGAGCGGTCGGTGCGTAGTTCCCAGAGGTAACTTGCCACCGCCTGACTTTCGTTGACTTGCACGATTAGATACGCAAAGAAGGGCCACGCATGGACCCGATCAAACTCGGATGGGATCGCGGGACTATCGGGATGAGAATGAAAATAGCCTAATAAACTTAGGCCGCGCGCATCGGCATCATCTTCTAAGCGTTGGAAGGCCCCATCTTCGGCGAGGAAACGGTGAAATTGTTCCTCGGTATCAAAGACGTTTTGCACCGGATGAACTTCGGTCACGGTGCGAACACCGCCTTCAAGATGTCCAATCAGAAAGCCGCCACCCTCATTGGGGTAGGTGCCTTCAAGATGTTGAGTAACTTGCGCATAGAGCGCTTGGGATATGATGAGTTCCATTGATTTAATTCGTCCAGAATGTTTCAGATAAATATTTGTAAGCATTGTCCGGGAAGATCGTCACAATCGTGGCGACTTCACCCGCTTGCGCGACCTCATCC